>NZ_VIVQ01000005.1 GCF_007829035.1 Rudaeicoccus suwonensis | reverse complement strand
GTAGTCACTGTCAAGGCACTCTGCCGGCGTTCACGCGCCCAATCGCCAGCGCGTCGCAGGACCTGGGGCATGGGCTTTTCTACGCCCCGGGTTGGTTCCGGTCGCTGTGGGCTATCGGATCGCCTCGTGCTGTGTCGTTTGAGGATCCTCGTGTGGAACTTGCCGGTGTCGTCCCGGGGAGCGACTTAGCGCACGTCGAGACGACACCGGCTTGGCAGCTTCATACGCGCCTTTGCGCGTCAGTTCTCGTCGTCGTTTTCTGTTAAGTCGGCGCCGTCTTCGGTGAGATCGCGCTCAAAGGTGCGCGGCTCATGCACGTCGGATGAAAGCCCGTACGTGCTGCGCAGCGTCTCGATAGCTGCGAGCTGTCGTTTGCTGTGAGGGCTCGCGCAGGACTCGCCCTCGTCGCCAGGCACCGGATCGAAGGAGTGGTAGACCACCCGCTCCAGCAATTCTCCCAGCGTCTCGTCATTGAACTCCGCGAGGCCCTTGAGCACTTTCACGAGGTTCTTCTCCATACGCACTCCGAGTTGGACACGTTCGATCTTCCGTGTGGAATCAGCCATAGCTACATGTTACCTAGGTACCCAGGGACCTTGGCAAGTCGAATTTTCAGTGTCTGATTGGAGAGGGTGACGTCTTCGCAAAATGTGCAAGCGCTGGGGCGTGCGTCTCGCAGATCGCTTGCACCATTGGCATCGGGCAAGTCCCCGTTAGGTGTGCCGTTGAAGGATGGGCTAACGGGACGGCGCGGGCCCCGCGTCGGTGCGACGTCGTCGATGCACTCCGGGTCAGGCGATGGGGATCCATTCGATACGTGATCCACGGTCAGATCTACGGCGGATTTTGTACTTTCCATCGCTACGTACGCATAGATACGAAGCGGTCGCTGCGACCGCCAGGCCCCATTGCTCGATCGGCTCGCCATCATCGTCGCTTAGGTTCGGATGTGTTGTGAGAACGCATCCGAGATCGAACGTGAAGACGGTGCTGGCGTCACGCGAGTCGATGTCGACTGCCACGATGGCCTGACCGTCCAGTACGTCGAGTGCTCGGTCGACCAGGCTGCTATCGGAGCTGCTGGTCGCAAGTGGTGAGTTGTCGAGCATCAATTCCCATGCACATCCCGTCATCAGGGTGAGGTGCCACTGACCACGCACAAAGGTGATCCGTCCCGGAGTTTCTACCGGTGCCCCCTCGATGTGGACTGGCCAGTTGCGCGGCTCGTTGATCGTGAGGACGGGATCGCCGAACTCAAGGAACACCATCGCGGGCCGATTAGAGAACAGCGCCGACTCCCGACCTCGCTCGACCGGCCACGATGGCTGGCCGAACAGGGGCTTAAAGGCGTCGTTGATTCGATCCATTCAGTGGATGTTGGCAGGACGACCGCAGTTGCACCAGCGTTTTACAGCCAGCAATGCTCCCCCTTCGCCGGATGAGTGCGGCGCCGATCGTAGAGCACCAGCCATACCCGTGACTCGGCCGCCTGGCTCCACGCCCAACCCCCGCTGGGACTACCACCGAGACATGCGACGGGAGTTAGGGACCTCGACACCTCCCGTCGAGGCGTGAGTCCCTCGGACCCGGCCCGGCTTGAACGGGCAGCCACCCTCACCGTGCGACGGGCAGGGCACACCCTTACCGGGTAGATGCGCCTTGGGCGGGTTCGAGTCCGACTGTACGAACCCGAGTTAGCAGTGGGAAACCGATTTTCGTGTCCACCAACGACTCAAGCAGAGCAACCTTCTGCTTGTCCCGTAAGAGGTTCCTCTTACGGGATAACCGCAGGTCAACCACGTGACACGGAACACGCAGTCCCGTATACCCCGCCCGCAAAAATGCCCGGTAAAGGTCGCTCAACCGGCACGAGTTATCCACAGCCTGCAAAGAGTCGTGCGCTAGCCGGATCTGGTGCGGTATGCCCGCCGAATCGCCGCCTTGATCAGTTGATGGGAGATCTCGAGCAGATCGTGCCGAGTCGCCGCACCCCCTGCGACGCTGACTCTCGATAAGAATAATTATCCCGGTTGTGGTCGTATGCTTGTTTCATGTCAGATGAGCGGGGAGTTCCCTGGTTAGACGGGTTTGCTGCGGTGGGGGATTCGCTTGCTGGAGCGGACCGCCCTGTCCGAGTGGGGCCGCTGGCGAAGGTGAACCTGCTGGTCGGACGTAACAATCACGGAAAGTCGACCATCCTGCGTGCAGCTGGGCAATGGTGTGGTCGGCCGACGCGTCGTTTCTTTGCTGATGCCACCGAGACTCTCGTTCGGGTGGATCGAAATAGCTTGTCCTTGCGGCTGTCGTCTTACGGTGGCATTAATCAGCGTCTGCAGCAGATGTGGACGGAGCACGGTGCCGAGTTGTGGCGAGGGGGTGATGGCCTATGGACGTCGAGGGAGCTTCCACAAGCACTCGGACTTCACCAGTTTTCCTCCGGTAGCCCGGAGGTGCTGGCTCAGGATGTGGTGCAGCCGATCGCGCCGCGTTTGGTGCAGATCCCGGCGTTTCGCCAGATCAGGCCAGCCGATCCGCAGAGGCAGCGAACTGCGGAGAGTCCCGTCGAAGACGGTCTCGGGCTATTGCAGAAACTCGCTGAATGGGAACGCCCGCCTCGCGCCGCGACGCAAGACCACCAGAAGGCACGCGAACGGTTCCGGCGGATCTGCGAATTCATGCGGATCGTCCTAGAAGAACCGGACGCCCGACTCGAGATCGCTCACAACGCCTCGGAAGGTCAGGTCGCGCTGTCGCAGTTCGGTGACCTGTTGCCGCTAGAGCAGTTGGGGGATGGCATCAAACAGGTGCTGATGATCGCGGCCGCCTGTACCGGATACGAGAACGCGCTCATCACGATCGAGGAACCGGAAACGCATCTGCACCCGACATTGCAACGCAAACTGCTGCGCTACTTATCAGAGCACACCGAAAACCAGTACCTGATCGCGACGCACTCAGCACACATCCTGGACACCCCGGGTGCGCACGTCTTCCACGTCATCCACGACGGAACATCGACAACGGTGTCCCCGCCGGTACGACAACGCGACCTCGCCAACGTCGCCGACGATCTGGGGTACCGCGCATCGGATCTGTTGCAGACCAACTACACGATCTGGGTTGAAGGACCATCCGACCGCATCTACTGGAAGCGGTGGCTGGAACTGGTAGCTCCGGACCTGATTGAAGGCACCCACTACTCGCTCATGCCCTACGGCGGCCGGCTGATCGATAGCGTCACCGTCCGCACCGAAGACGACCCGCAGATCGAAGAGGACCTCATCAAGATCTTGCAACTGGGCCGACGCTGCACCGTCATCGCCGACAGCGACAAGCAATCGCTCCAGGCTGAACTCCATCCGCAGATCCAACGACTCATCGACGAAGCACGCAGCCACGAGTATGCCGACGTGCTCGTGTGCGAGTGGGCTCGCACCGTCGAAAATCTCATTCCCGCAACCAAATTCAGAAATCTGCTCCTGCAAAAACACACACGTTCAACAACACTGGTCCCCAGGAGCGACGACCCCTTCAGGCAGCCGTTCGGAAAGATGAAGGCGAGCAGCTACTCCAAAACCTCGATCGCGCGACACGTCGCTCCCCAGATCCTCAAAGTCGACATCGGTGTCGACCTGCGCGGCACGCTTGATGGGCTCGTGGATCGGATCCGCCGCGCCAACGGAGTCAGCCCAGCCATCGCGATCGACAGCAGCACACCATGAGACTGACGAACCCGGCGCACCCTGGCACGGTGATAACACCGTTATCACCCGTGCCGGACACGCCCGTGCTCTCAGAGCGTCTGACCGGGTTGGTCGACGATTCTCGTTCGGAGCGGACACGGCGCGCGTATGCCTCGGATTGGCGTCGCTGGGAGGCCTGGTGCGCCCAGCAGGGGACGGTGTCGTTGCTGGCGGAACCGGTGCAGGTCGCCGAGTACATTGCTCATTACGGGACCACGGTGGAGGAGGGTCGGTCGCGGCCGCATGCGGCGGCGACGTTGCAGCGGTGGGTCGCGGCGATCGACGCGGTCCACCGCGCGCACCGGTTGCCGACGCCGGGGGCGGATGAGGTGGTGCGGAATGCGTTGTCGGGTGCGCGGCGTCGTCAGGCTCGTGCCCGGCAGACCGCGATGCCGGGTCAGGCGCAACCGTTGTCGTTGCCGGACCTGCGGCTGATGCTGACCGCGACCGCGTCGACGACGTGGCCACGCGGGGTGATCGCCACCCGTGACACCGCCTTGCTGTTGGCCGGGTTCGTCGGTGGTCGGCGCCGCTCCGAGCTCGTCGATGCCCGGATCGCCGACTTCTCCTGGCACGCCCATGATGGGTTCCACTGGGTGATCCCGGTCAGTAAAACCGACCAGGAAGGACATGGGCACACCGTGGTCCTGCCACGCGGCCGGCACACCCTCACCTGCACCGCGTGTGCCCTGACTCGGTGGATCCAGCTGCGGTCGACCTTGGCGGCCGCAGCCGCCACTCCGCCCGGGCACGACGAAACGCTGATGGCGCAGAGCACTGTGTGGAGGGCGGTTGGTCGACGGCAACGGATTGCCGCGATGGCGTTCCTGCACGCTCAGCGCCGCATCCCCGACACAGAGCACGTCTGCCAGATGCCGCCCGGCTGGCGGACGGGGCGAGGAGGACCACCGGTGCTGGTGCCACTGGCATCGCTACCGACCGCACTGGCGGCGGGGGATCGGATGTTCGTGGCCGTGAACCGCACCGGCCGCATCGGCGGCTCCCTGACCGGTGAAGCCGTCACCGACGCCCTGCTGCGCGCCCGCCGTGCCGTCGGCCTGCCGACAGCCGGCTATTCGGCCCACTCGCTACGCGCGGGGTTCGTGACCGAGGCGGACCGGGCGGGCAGCACCGTGCTGGAGATCCAGCAACAAACCGGGCACCGAACCCACGAATCGGTCGCGGTCTACCGGCGCCGGTACTCACCTGCCGACGGCAACGCCGTCACCAAACTGGGCCTCTAACCGGAGGCATTGAAATGGTGATGGTGCGCGGGATGTGGAAGCGAACAGCGTTGTGACCGCGACAGATTGGGACGTCTTCGCTGACTGGTGCACCGCCACCGGTCACCCCACACTGCCCACCACCTGGGACACAGTCGAAGCGTTCTTGGACGAGGTCCCGGCCGCGCCGACCACGGTCGTGCGACGCCTGGGCGCGATCCGTGCACGCCACGACCACGCCCGTACCGAACTCATCGGCGCACCACCACGCCCACTGCAGGGGCGGCCATGGCGCACCCCCGGCACTCTCATCACCCCGCAGCAGCTCGAGCAGGACATCGACAGCGACGGCGGAGATGCCGAGGGTGTGGGGGAGGGGCCGTGCTGGTTGGAACTGGGAGAGGCATTGCACCAACTACCGGTGCACGGGTGGCCCCACGCAGTCACCGCACGCCGCGACGCCGTGGTGCTGATCCTCGCCGCGTGTGGGTGGTCCCGCAGGCAGATCACCACCCTTGTCCCCGCGCAGGTCCGACTCGAGCCGGTTCCCGCGATTGACGGTGTTGATGTGCCGATGAGCAATCACGGGCTGACCTGCCCCTCCTGTGCGATCACTCGATGGTTGCGGGTGCTGTCCGCGATCCACGCCTACCCCGCCGCTGACTCCGACCTGGTCACCACCGTCGTAGAACACCAACCAGCTGATGTCCGCCAGCACGAATGCGGCGACCCCGTCCCCGCGGGGTGGGAGCATGCTCGCTGGGTTCTGCCGTCGATCGATGCGCATGGCCGCGTCGGCATCGGGTCGGTGATCCCTTGGCGGCGCGCGTCAGCCATCCTCGCCGACCGACAACATCCCGCCCCGCGCCTGGAAGTGTCTGCCGGCATACAAATTCGCCGAGAGGGTGCTGCTGCGGTGGTGGTGCCACCGTCGATGACCGAACGTGCCGCGACCGCGCACGCGATCGACGACATCCTCGACGACCTCGATAACGCCATCGACGCGATCATCCGGCGATACGCCGATACGTTGGCGGCCATCGACGAGACCGCCGGGCCCAATCGCCGGTGACGAACTCAATTTCACACGGGTCCGGTGGCTCTTCGCTGCTGTAGTCCTATCGTCATCCATGATGATCGAATCGTGAAGTCCCCGGCCCTCCTAGCGATCTCTGGTTAAGCCGAGCGTCGGAAGGTGAGAATGGTCTCGACCTTCATTCTGTTGTCGAGCTTTCCACCAGCACTGGTCGGGGGCGGGAGATAGCGGCTGGTGGCGGGAAGGAGCCGCTGAATTCGGCCCTGCTCCGTCAGGCCGTTGGCGGAACCCAATTCAGTGAGCGCGTCGTCGATGTAGACCGCCGTTCCCGAATGCGTCGAGTTGGCCACGACGAAGGTGATGGTGCCGTTATCGCCAGTGACGCGGGCCAGCTCACGAAGGAGTCCGTCGAGGTCGCCCAGATAGCGGTTGATGACTGCTTCCCGCCGCGGTGAAACCTGACCCTTCACGGCAGCCTCGAAGGCTCCGTCAAGATGTTCGGGGCGTGCCGAGCCTCTCTCCGACCCGACGTTCTCGCCACGCAGGTCTCTAAGGGCAGCGATCGAGTGACCCATCCAGACTAGGCTCATCCGGTGACCACGCAGGTAGTCGATTGCCGTTAGATATGGCGGGCTGGTGACGATCGCGCCGACCACGCCATTAGCGAGTGGTAGCGCACGCGCGTCACCGCGGAGCAGGGTGAGTGCTGCACGCTGGTGGGGGTCGAGTCCAGCGCGCTTCCGCAGCACCTCGGCTACGGACGCCGGGAACCGTTCGGTCGGGTCGATTGCTGCCTTGTCACGTACTACGTGCGGCCGCGAGTGTGATACGTCTCGGGCTCTCGATGCGCCGAGGGTCTTGGTGATAATCAGGCGCGAGAAGGCACACCACAGCACGTCGCGGATGGACGGGTCGCTCTCACGGATGCCGATCGCCAGGGTCGACAGTTTGTCCCGCGCATTGGGGTCGAACCAGAAGTCGATGAACTCGCGCGTCTCGTCATCGACCCCCAGATCGGCTATGCCGCGCAGAGGCGTAGATGCAATAGCGTCGCCTGCCGCTTGAGCATCCCCCGCCGGGCACACCGAAGCGGCAGCGGACGAGATCAAGAGGGCCAAGGGGTCGCTGTCGACTCCGATGCAGTTGAAGCCATCACGTGCCGCCTCGAGGACGAAGCTTCCTGAGCCCATCATCGGGTCGAGTAGCACCGCTTCCCGCGGGAGTGACTTGAGCTGTGAGCTGACGAGTTCGGGGGCCATGCGCGCCGGGAACGGATGGACGGACACTCGACCAACCATCAGGCGTCCTCCTTTGGGACGGTCTCTTTGTACTCGTCGACCAGGGACGGGTCGAACTCGTCGAGAGACGCGCGGACTTCGGCGTACAGGGCGGCAGGGGAGGCGTTGAGCGCGACGATCCGGTCGTCGGCGAACACCGACCTCGGGGCGAGGGCCGCGAGTCCCCGGATCAGCGCGTCGACCTCGGACGGCGTGAGCTCGACGCCCTCCGCGTCGAGCCAGGCCCCTAGAGCATCGCGGCTGGCGGGACGCTTCGATTCGCTGAACTTCACTAGGGTCTGGACGAGGATGGCGACTGGCGGCGCCGGCACTCGCGCCATCTGTTCACGCTCGGCGACCCAGGTGTGTGTCTCCTCGGGCGTTCGGAGCTCGAATAAGCCCCTCATGTCGGCCGGCGTGAATCCTTGGAGGGCGAACAGCTCGACGAGCTTCGCTAAGTCCGAGACGCGGACAGCCGTGATTCCGTCGTTAGCGCACACCGCGTTGATGAGGCCTAGGGCGTCGTTAGCCCCCTGGTAGTCGGGTGCAACGAGCAGCGTGAACTCGGGTTCGACCTTGAGGTTATGCTCCTCGAGCGCGCGCTGGCGATGCACTTTGAGCACTGAGGTGCGCGCTGTGTCCGCTCGTATCTTCCCTGGCGCCTCCAGAACGATGGGGGTCCCGTCCTCGCCCTCGGTGAGCTTCTTCTCTGCGTTGGCAGTCGACTTAGCGTCGTAGGTCAGTGCGTAGCTGATGCTGGAGTCGCCGTCCGCACGCCACCCGAGGCGGGCGGTGGCGATGCCGTCGACCCCATGCGATGCACCGCCGAAACGTTGGACCTCGAACCCGAGAAGTTCGAGAGCGTCGCCGACTGCGTCCTCCAGCGCGTTCTCATTATTGGTGGCGTCGCGCAACGCCTGCGCGATCACGTGCGCTGATCGGGGGTAACGGTTGGTGAGCGCCCGGAGGAATCCGTCACGTCGCTTCACCACACGGGCGACGGCGTCGGGGGCGACGTTCTCGTCTAGGAGGTAAGCCTGGACCATGATATCGGTGAGCCCGAGCAGCTTCAGTGGTTCGGCGGTCGCCTTGGTACCGATGTAGTTCGCCACGAATGGGTGGCTCTGGTTGAGGACAGCCGCGCGTCGGGCGGGGTCGTACATAACGAACGGTTTATCCGCACTGGAGGTCTCGAGTAGGACGCTCTCGACGAGGTCGTTGTCATCCGCGAGTGCCTGAGTCGCGGCATCAGTGTGCGTCGTATCGTCTAGGCCGAGGGCTTCTTGGACGCTGCGGTCGCCGGCGGCCGCGCGCTGGAGCATTCTGCGAAGGGGGCCCTGGCTCAAGCCAGGCGGCGCGCTCGACAACCGGCCCTGCTTCGACAAGCGCGTGATGGCATCGTCAGCGTCCCGCTCGGAGGACACACCACGCGCCTTATTGAACACGGCAAGGAGGTAGTTCTTGAGCTCCTCTAGGGCGGGCGACTCCTTAAGCGCTTCCCTTGCGCTGGCGACCTGGTCGTCAAGGTCGTCAGCGTTGATCTCCATGCGGAAGCGGGTCAATGTGCCGTGACGGAGCTCGGGGCCAACCTCGAAGTCTTCGGAGTCGAGGTTGATGAGGCGGCCGCGTACTCGAACGAAGAACCCGTGACTGCGGCCGAGGTACTCGCTTTTGCCACGTTCTAGCGGCTCGTTGTACATGAAGGCGGCGCCGTACACGATACCGGCGTTGGGCAATCTGAGGGCGGGAATCTCCTTCTGGACGAGGGTCGGCTCATGGCCATCATCGCCCGGCTGCTCGACCTCAACCGTCACCTTGACCTTATCGCCAGGCCGCCAAGGTCGGTCGTCGTTGGCGGACAAGGTGCTCTCGTCCTGGCCGACGGTGAAGGTCCACAAGGGCTCGGCGCCAGCCTTCGAGGACGCGACATGAATGTCGTTGAGCCAGAGGTTGAAGCCGGGATTGAGAGGTAGCGCCGTGCTCAATACCCAGCGGAGTCGACCGATGCTGATGCGCTTCGCCGTATCCTTGAGGTTAGTGAGGATCGCGGCCGTCCAGTGGTGCTCGCCGAGCGCCACCAGCGCCTGCTCCGCGAACGACTGGTCTCCGTCATGCTGGGCGCTCATCATCGCGTCTCGGATGGCCTGGTGCGCTTGCTCCTCGGTCAGTTCTACGACTTCAAGGGCGAGGTTTGTGCCGGCCATGAGCTCGTGACCCTCGGCGACTCGGCCGTAGTCCATCGTGACTGCGAGGTAGCTATCGTCCGGGTGGACGATGTACGTGAGACGTTCGGCCAGGACATAGGTGGCGAGCTTCCCGATGCCGAACTTGCCAACGGGACGTGCACGCCCAGCCGGCTTCTGATCCGTGCGCTTGAGTGACTCGCCGATCCGCCAGAGATTCTTGAGGCCGTCTAGATCCATGCTGGCGCCATCGTCGATCACGACAAGCGTGGCCTCGGGCGCCTCGAAGTCAGTGGGCAGGTAGACCCATACGCGCTCCGCGCCGGCGTCGTAAGAGTTGGTCACCAACTCCTCGAACGTCTTGTTCGGCGAGCTATACAGGCCCTCGGAGAACCGTTCGATGATGCCGTAGGAGATGTGCACTGGCACAGTGGCGACGCTGTTGCCCTCCGCGGCGAAAGCCTCGACCTCAACGGCTTCGCCCTCGACCGGAACGGTTGCTGCTTCGTCGCCCCTTACCATTTTTTCCCGCCCTCTCCGCGTTCCGCGACAGCCTACAGTTGGGCGGGCGAGGTAGCGGCCATGGTCGGCACTCTCCACGGGATCGCGTCGTTGGCCGTATTCCACGACACGCCAAGGGCTTCAGCGACCCGAGCCACGCTCAGGTGCGCCACGACGATCCCTCCCAGCGCCTATGCCAGGGCACGCCGCGACAGCCTGGCACGTGGTTCGGCGGCGGCGGTGGTGTCCTGCCGCCACACATACGCGCAGCCGGTGCACCGGTACCGGCGAACCGTGACCCGCAACGTGGTGGGCCGCCAGCCCAGCGGTTCGTGCGCGAGCTCACGGATCACGGTGTCGCGGGCCGTGCCCTCGCAGCCGCATCGGCGGCACCACTGGTCCGGCTCGACGACCCAGCACGCTAGCACCGCTCGGTCAGGTTCGAGCCGCTGCCCGGTCACCACCAGGCCTAGCGCGTCGAGACGGCAGAACGTGCTCAGATCAGGGCAAGCGAAGGTAGCGTCAGGCACGTCGAGGTCTTCCGGATGGGCAGTGTGAGAACTTCCATCCTCAGAAGACCTCGACCCCTACCCAGCATCGACGCGCCGCCCGCCCCGAACTCCGCGAGCTACACCCTCATCTGTGAAGAGCCGGAAAACCTTTAGCGAAAGTCGAACAGCTACTGCGCGTTCTCGGCGATGCAGGTCGAACTCCTGGACTACTGGAAGAAGTGGAACACGCGGCTCGACTTGGCCAACGCGATGTGCGAATACCTTGAGGTCTGGTACACAGGAAGAGGCGTCACAGTCAACTTGGATGGCGGACGCCGATAGGGTTCGAACTCAACCGCATCAGCACCGTGGCATGAGAATCAATCGCTACCGGACCACGCGGAACCCGGGACAGGCCAAAGTATCCGGTCACGCCAGGGCGGTTCATCTAAGTCCGGACTCAACTTCGAAGGAGCTCTTTGCGTGGACAAGTTACGTATCGGATTGATCGGTGCGGGTCGCATCGGTCGCGTTCACGCCGAGTGTGTGGCGACACTTCCCGGGACGACGCTCCAGTGGGTCTGTGATCGCGACACTGAAAGCGCAACAAGAGTGTCGCGGGCGCAGGGAGGCAGAGTAACCGCTAACCCCCGTGACGTTTTCGAAGCTCCAGACGTAGATGCAATCATCATCGCGTCGTCCACACCTACTCACGTGGACCTCTTGCAGCTCGCGGTAGAAGCCGGAGTCCCTGCACTCTGCGAGAAGCCCGTCGATCTCGACATCGCACGAGTAGACGAATTTCGTCAGCAAGCGACCTCGGCGGCTGTTCCCATTGCCATTGGATTCAACCGACGCTTCGACCCTCATTTCGCCTATCTGCGCGAGCGTATAGCATCCGGCGATATCGGCTCATTGGAACAACTATCCATCACCAGCCGAGACCTCAAGCCAGGCGCGACGGAGTACCTCGCAACTTCCGGCGGCATTTTCAAGGATCTGACGATTCACGACTTCGACACCGCCCGTAGCTTCATACCGTCGATCGTCGAGGTCTTCGCCCGTGGCGCAACTCTATTCAGCCGATCTATCGCAAACCTCGATGACTACGACACTGCCTCCGTGCTCCTCATCGGAGCCGCGGGCGAACAAGTATCCATCACCAATTCGCGACACGCAGCTTACGGATTCGACCAGCGGGTGGAGGCATTCGGATCCGAGGGTCTGCTCACTGTAGGCAATGTCAGTGACACCTCTGTACGCCACTGGTCGGCTACGTCCGTCGAAGCGCTCCAGCCGTATCAGAACTTCTTTCTGGAACGCTACTCGCAGTCGTATCTGCTGCAGCTGTCCGAGTTCGCCAAGGCCGTGCGCGGCGAACCCAATCGCTGCGCTGGATACGACGACGGCAGGGCGGCATTGATGCTCGCTAACGCCGCGGACAGGTCCGCCCGGACGGGTCAGGCAGTCTCGGTCGACCTAGACGGTATGGCGTGACTCGGACGGTGTGACGGGGTTGCGGGCCGGTGACTCACTCACAAAGTTCGTGGGTTACGGGGTCGGGACCGACACTCCTTGCAGGCGGCGTCAGTGCTGGCTGGACGACCGGACGTGGTGCTCCGTCGGTCAGCGCGGACCCTGCGCGCATGCCCGACCCAGCTGGCAAGGCTGAGACAGCAGTGCCACGGCGTTGCTGTCGTTCAAGCCATGTCGGGGCGTACGCTGACGGGCAATAATGGACTACAGAGAGCAACTCAGTTGAAGACGTTGAATGTGGGCATCATCGGTCTGGGAAATGTGGCGCGTGTTCATGCCCAGTTGATCCAGCAACGGATTGATGGCGTGCAGGTTTCAGGTGTGTTCAGCGCACGTGCAACGACGAGGTCCGCATTCGCAATCGAATTTGGTGCCAAAGAGTTTGACACGGCGGCAGATCTAGTTTTTTCCGAGGACGTGGACGCGGTACTAGTGACTAGTCCGGACATGACTCATGAAGAGTATGTGAGCCTGTGCCTCAAAGCGGGTAAGCCGGTTCTGTGTGAGAAGCCACTGACTCCGAGTGCTGAAGGGTCCAAGAGACTACTTGAGCAAGAGTTAGCCCTTGGGCGACGCCTGGTCAGCGTAGGTTTCATGCGGCGATACGATTCAGGGTATCGGCGAATGCGTACCCTTATAGCGGACGATGCGATAGGCGTTCCCAAGATAATTCACAGCATCCATCGAAATCCAGCACCTTCTCCCGGATTTGCGTGGCAAGACGGGATTACGGCGGTCGCCGTCCATGACATCGACATCATTGGCTGGCTACTCGGTGAGCGGATCGCTTCGATAGCAGCGGCAACCACGATCGACGAAAATTCCGACCAACAGACCGAGCCCTTGCTGCTTTCCGGAACGACCGCCGGTGGCGTTCTGTTCTCTATCGAGTCTTTCGTGAACTGCGGTTACGGGTACGACATCGGGTGTGAGGTAGCTGGCACATTAGGGTCAGTGAATTTGGCCTGGGGGGATGGGATCGCTGTACGTCGCGACTATGCCTCAACGAAGCCGATCCCTAACGGATACGCGTCACGGTTCGAGTCAGCGTTCGTCGACCAGATGCGAGCTTGGTGTGAGGCAGTGCGAGTCGGACACAGAGTAGGTGCGAGCTTGTGGGACGGTTACGTGGCTTCGTTGGTGACTGACGCAGCGCTTCGAGCCGCTTTGAGCGGTAGGTCGGAGGTGGTGACGTACCCGGGTGTCCCGGAGATGTATCAGCTGTAGCACCCCACCCGGGAACGTTGCGCCGCTTCCGACGCCGGCAGCATGAGGAACCGCAAAGAGTCTCGCAGTGGTTCGGCACGAGCGGGTGACGCCTGTTTGGTCTTGACAGGTTGGTGTGGCCGTCATCACTTGGGGCCAAGTCCGCCTTGTAGTACCTACTTGTTCTAGCTGTAAGCTCTTTTTCTCTCCGCCAGATTCTCTATACAAGACTTGATAAGGCTCTCGTCAATGTCCTCGTCTTCCAGGAATACCGGATGGCCAAGGGCAGAAGGGGCGACAAGGTGAAGAGCCCCATTGCGGTGCTGCCTGATTGAACGTAGGGAACTGTACATCTCCACCGCGTCGATACCGGACCAGGAGAGCGGTAGGGAAAAGCCTGCGAGAGCATCTAGGATCTGTCGGCGAACGCCTTCGTCCACAATTCCTAAGGCATATGATATTTCCGTGGAGATGGCCATGTCGATGGAGACTGCTTCACCGTGCGACACCCGGAAGCCGGACTCGGACTCGATATACGGCGAGAAGGTGTGGCCGAAATCGAGTACGCGTTGCTTGGACCTCTCGTAGAGGTTAAGGGACAGTTCGCGAAGGATCTCGACCACTGATCTCTTGATCGCTTCAGCAGCTGCAGTTCGCGGCGCTTGGAAGCGGCTCTGCTGAAACTCATCGCTATGAGCGCGGAGAATGTGGAAAAGGTGAGGGTCGCTGATAATCGCCATTTTGAACATCTCGGCGGCCCCCGCGCGAATATAGCGGATCGGCAACGTGGATAGGAACTTCGAGTCGAGCAGCGAAGCCTCCGGCGAACTGAACGTTCCTAGTAGATTTTTCTTCCCTCCAAAATTGACGGCGTTCTTCGTGCCGACTCCTGCGTCGATCAGCCCGACTAACGTCGTCGGCACCTTGATGTTGGGCACACCTCGGCGGAACAGCGCAGCGCTGACTCCGACTATATCGAGGCAGACACCACCACCGATTGCCACGATCGGAGATTCTCGATCAAGGCCCATCTGGGTCGCGCGGGTGACCACGACATCCACACCGTTCAGGTCCTTCTTCGCCTCGGTCACGTCAAGGACGAGCAGCTCACTGCCAGGCTGCTCAAGGGCGGACTCGATATAGCGCTTCAATTGTGCCCCGTACAACGCGTTGACCGTCGGGGTCACGACGAAGAGTGCCCTGCGATCGGCCACCACTTCAGCCAACAGCGCGTTGTCGGGCCTCAATAAATCCGTGGTGGAGACGATCTGCTGTGACGACTCTCGGGAAGAGCGCAACTCTAGAATATTGCCGTTCTCGGTAAGAGCCGCGTCGATGTCATTTGCTAGGGCTTGCACGTCTTGTCCTTCTTCCACACTTCTGCTCGTCTCGTTTATCTCGTTGCCGAACGCATCGCCACAATCTGTGAGTCTTCGGGTTTGCCGATCCGATCGTTTGGACCGGCCGACCACTCACACCACCTCAAGTCTGGTCGTCGACAATACGGGCGACCAGTTGGGTCGTTGACGCTCCCACTCTCGTCGGCGCGATGGCCACACGGCCTCCCCACTTCGCCATGACCTCTACGCCTACGACGTCGTCGACCTCATAGTCTCCGCCCTTGACCAGTACGTCCGGCCTGAGAGCGTTCAATAGTCGTGTCGGCGTGTCATCGTCGAACACCACGACGTAGTCCACGTGCTCGAGTGCCGCTATGACATCAGATCGTTCTTCTTGCTTGACGATGGGGCGCCGCGGGCCTTTGAGCCGTGTAGTACTCGAGTCGCTGTTGATGGCTACCACCAACACGTCTCCCTGTGACTTCGCATATCGGATCGTTTCGAGGTGACCGACGTGGAACATGTCGAAGCACCCGTTCGTCAAGACCACTGATTCGTGCATTTCGCTGTGATGCCTCATACGCAAGACAAGTTCGTCCAAGCCCACGATTTTCGGAGACTTTTCGGAGGATCCGTCGATGTTGTAGCGAAGTCGTTCAGGGCTGACAGTCGCGGCACCGACACTCGTGACGGACAAGCCTCCGGCGACGTTCGCGAGACTGACAGCGTCGACGAGCGGTACACCGGTGGTCGCGAACGTCACTCCGAGTGTCGCCAGGGCAGTGTCCCCAGCGCCTGTCACGTCGAATACCTCTCTAAGGTGACCTCGGATCTGTACAGGAGCAAGATTTGGCTGGATCAGAGTCATCCCGAGTTCACCTCGAGTCACAACCACGAAGTCGCAATCGACGAGGCCCAGGATTGCCTGACCTGCAGCGCAGACTTCGGCGTCGGTGGTGACTGGCATGGAGGTTGCAAGCGCAAGCTCGCGGAGGTTCGGCATGACAGCGGTGCAGCCGCGGTACTTCGAGTAGTCCTTTCCCTTCGGGCCGATCAGCACCGGCACTCCCCGCTCGCGGCACAACGAATTGACGGCGCTGAGCAAACGCTGAGTGAGGGTACCCTTTTGATAGTCACTGACGATGAGTAGATCGACGGTCTCGATGTGCTGCATGACCGATTCGAAAAGGAACTGTTCACAATAGTTCTGCATCGGCCGCGTGTTTTCATTGTCAATTCGCAGCATCTGCTGCGAGCCGCCGATGCAGCGTGTCTTGACGGTGGTCTTTTTCGTGTTGTCGATGACGACCGCGCTGGTGTCGATGCCATGGTCTCGAAGAGTGTCAGTCAGATTCTGGCCCGCAGTATCGTCTCCAACGACGCCTGCGCAGAGCGTGGTGGCGCCGAGCGCTTCCAGGTTCATCGCGACGTTTGCAGCTCCCCCGGGACGGTTCTCGGCGCGCTCCACACGGAGCACGGGGACAGGTGCCTCAGGGGACACCCGATCGACAACACCCCACAGGTACTCGTCGACTATGAGATCGCCCATGACGAGGACCCGAGGGTTGCCGAGGATGTCAAGAACCTCTGCGAGCCGTGCCATCAGCAGCTGACCAATCGAACGGCATCGGACAGATGGCTTGCGCTCAATGTACCGACGATGACTGAGTCGACGAACGGCTGACTCGTCACCCAGCGTAGATCAGCAGATGGGTCACTGGTATGGCCCTGACGCAAGACTTTGATGGCGAGAACCGCTAGACCGGCGGTATGGGCCGTCTTGAGTGCGGGCACAAGTGACTGATCCGAGACATTGAGTGGAGCCATGACGACGTCGAGACTTTCGATCACCCCTAGGACTCCGGCCCTCGTCTTGGCCGAGATCCCGATTGATCTCGCCTGGCCTCGCTCCCGGGCATCCAACAGAGTCGGAATTGCGTCCGTGTCCCGAAGCAGGGAGTCCTCATCAACACCGCCGGCGTGCAGCAGGAGGACATCTACGTGATCTGTCTGCATGCGCGACAGACTCTTAGCGATCTGCCTTTCAAGGGCGGCGCGACTGAAGTCCCAGCTCGAAGTGGTTCCCTCGAACACCTCACCGCACTTGGTCGACAGCACCAGTTCGTCGCGATGGTCCTTCACAAACGCGGCGATCCGACGCTCGCTCGATCCATATGCAGGCGCGGTATCGAACAAGGTCACACCCAATCCGAGAGCGTGACTGAGCAAGGCTTGCACCTCATCGTCGGTCGGGAGCTCGTAACGTGCGGGGTACTTCACTCCAGTCTTGCGGCCGAGCTTGACTGTACCGAGGCCGATGGGGGACACCTGGATACCGGTGTTGCCTAGTCGACGCGGAACCACTTCGCCTCCTTCCACGGCGGTTCGGCGACCGCCACCTTCGGCACCGGATGGGCGGATAACGCGGGATGGCTGGATCCAGGCACGGCGGATCGCATGTAGGTGAGAACTTCATCTGCCAGCAGAGGAGTCAACGCGAACTTGGTCGGCCAGACGGCCATGACGAGCGGCTGGTCGGCAGCGACTTCCACATGGGCGCCGGCCGGTCGACGCCCGTCGATAGTCACCGGTTCTGCACGGATTGCGTGATAGGTAGAGACCTCGACGCCACGGAGATCCAAGCTCGGAAAGGCACACCGGATCGCAGCGATCGCTAACAAGCGAAATGCGACCGGATCATCGGCCTGCAGCGTTGTCTCCGCAAGTCGGCCACCGACCTGCCAAACTACGCTTCCGGACTCTAGGCGCACCGTGGTGACGGTGAGATGAGGATCTCCATCCAGAACGCAGTGACCGTAAATCTCGGGCAACGGTCCGCGAAGCATCAGCATCGATAGTGGCCGGGTCTGCATCTTGGTGGCCCGCACACCAGCAGCCTGTAACAGTTCCCCGTTTCCGGCGCCCGCGGCAAGGACGATCCCTTTGGGACGGAATATCTCGTCATCGACAGCAACCACTCCGTCGTCGAGTCGTATCTGGACTTGCGATGCTCGTACGACGTGGGCGCGGTATGGCCGGTAGAGAGACGAGACGAGCGAGCTCATGTCCAGCACCAACTCGTCAAGCTCTCTGACCTCAGAGGCGTCAGTCTGCAGCAATTTGGGCCATACTGCCGAGGGAAGCGCACGACCCGCGGTCAGTGGTATCGGGGTGGCGTTCCCTGCTGGTCGGAGCGATTCGGTGCGAGGGACCCATGCGAGGAGAGAGCGGGATCGGAGCGAAACTGTGCGCAGATCCGGGGGCGCTTCTCCTTGGATCGATGCGCGCCACCGTGATGGCATCGCTTGTAATGATCGAGTCAAAGCCGTTTCATGTTGAGTCGTTAGGCCATACTTTGCGCCACTGTGAACGATTCCCTGTGACCACATGGTCTGGCCTTGCCCCAGGGCGCTCTTTTCAATCAGCACAGCCCAGTAACCGGCATCGCACAGCACGTTTAGAATCCAAAGTCCGGCAACCCCTCCGCCGATTATGAGGACGTCAATCTCGCGTGGACGGCTCACGTCGGAGGCACGCTATTTTTATTCGCGCTGCTACACCCAGGACGCCACGAGGGCCGACTTGCCGATCTCGCCGGGCGGGCGATTGTCGGATAATTGGCCCCGTAAATCATGTTTGCAGATTCAAGGCATGCAGACTGGTTACCGAGAAACATGAACGCGCCTCCCAGTCGGTTCTCCGAATGCCGGTACCATCACCCTATCAGCAGGTGGTCGATCGGCAGCGTCTGCAGTGGATCCGGCAATCTCCGCCGAACTCGAACGAGGCCCCCCCGCTCGAAATCCGGAGTAGACGTGATCATTGAGCGTCCGGCGGAGCTCCTGTGCCGCCTCGTTGGTCGAGCCAGCGAGCTCAACGTCCGGCCAATACATACGTTGGCTCGGCGCATGAGCCGAAATCGCTGGTGCGCCGGAGCGATAAACAGGCAGCCGCAGTCCTGCATTCGAGACTGTGGGTGGGCTGGTCAAGTCCTTGTCGGTGGTGTAGCCGGCTGCACTCTCCTTGGCGAGGTTGCAGGCGGTCAGTTCGGGTAGTTTATCTGTTCCGATCTCGGCTTTCGGTGGTCGTGAGGAGGTTGACGCGGCATCGGTCAGGACGTCGAGTCTGAGGTGGTGGCGGCCTTCGGCCCATTCGTCGGTTGCTCGGCCAACACGGCTCCGTCGAGGCGCGCGACCGCTGCACTGGATGGGAAGATGCCGACCGAGTCGGTGCGACAGCGGATCTCACGGTTGAGCCATTCGGTCGGGTTGTTCGACCAAATCTGAGGTCCACACGTCTTTAGGAAATGGGTGAACGCCAGGATGTCGGCGCGATCAGCATCGAGGCGGGCGTGCATGTCTGGCAACTTCTCGGCCACGTCGTCCATGAGCCGGTCGAACTGAGCGTGCACGCTGGCTGCCTCGGGCTGATCAACCCAGACCGGCCGCTGCTGACCAGCGCTGTTGCTACGACGCTATGACTCCGCCCCACCACCATGACGATCACGGCGACCGCGCTGCACCAGTATGCGGGACTCAACTCTGGAGTCGGGCACGAGCGGCCCCACTTAGCCACCTGCTGCGATTGCAAGGGGGAGCCGACACTGACACCATTGCAACAATGGAGGAAGTTCCGCTTGCCGGTGGCAACATCTCGGCTGGTGTGGTCCGAGTCGGGCAAACAGTGCGCCGGCCCGTAGGCAAGTGGACGCCAGCCGTCCACGCGCTTTTGCGGCATCTCGAAAATCGCCAATTTCAAGGTGCACCTAGAGTCCTCGGAATCGACGACAAAGGACGAGAGGTCCTCACGTATATCGAAGGCGATTGTCTTGCTTTTATTCCTGGAGCCCTCGACTCGGCGGAAATCCTATTCCGAGCCGGCAATCTGGTGTCCATCCTGGCGGCATCAATGGAAAGTTTTGAGCCGCCGGACGATGCTGAATGGTGGGACGGCTCGCGCGATCCCCATGCAGCGACGAGAATCATCCACAATGACCTGGCTCCGTGGAACGTAATTGCGAGCGGAGAACAACTGTCAGTCATCGACTGGGACTTCGCGGGACCTGGGCGTTTTGATTGGGAGGCGGCCTACGCGCTCTACACGTTCGTTGTGGAACCGGCACTCCACTTAACGGATGCCGAGATGGTGGGGCGCATCAGATCGTTTGGTGAAGGGGCGGGCCTCAATTCGGTCCGGCTGGCTGACGTATTAAGTCTTGTCCCGACGAGGACCCGCATCAACGCCGAGATGATTGAGCGGCTTGCCCGGGAAGGGCATCCCGGTTACATCGCCGTCGAGAAGAAGGGCCACGCAAAGGACTGGAGAGCTGCAACGCAGAACATCAGCCAACGGATTACCGCATGGCTCAGTCAGGTGGGTGGGTGAGCATGACGTTGCGTGGCCGTACGAGGGGCATGAGTGCACATGTGGGCGCGAATGCCGGTCGGGTGATGAGCAGGCGATCGCGCGCGAGGGCCGACTTTGACACGATCATCAGCGACCGCGTCGCGCGTTCGGTTCGGACGCTCAGGGAATCTCCTCATCCAGTGAGACGACTTCCGACAGCGGTCCTTGGCACTCTGGCCGCTGGCCATCATCTACTCTTCAATCTCAAGGTGGCGAGCATTGCGACGCGCTACGCGCTGCAACGTACCGCAGGTCGAGAACCTGCGACCTCTCTAACTTTACTGAGCCCCGGCAAAGCCCTCGTCGTGATCGACGGGAACTTGGGCGACTGCGTCATGGCAACCCGATCCCTCGCGGCAGTCCACGAAGCATGGCCTGGAGCGCAGATCGACGTGCTCACCAATCGACCTGAACTGTTCTCGTGTTTCCCCTACGTCCGTCGCTGCCTCGACATGCCGAAGGTGCACTCGTCTAGAACCATCTCGCTGCCGTCGTTAACTTCGGGTTCTGCGGTCTTCCTGGCGAGGAGGGCGCGCAAGTCAGCTAAGACACTGATTGAAGACCTCGCGTCTGAGAACTACGACGTAGCCGTCGCGGCGCAAAACGATACGGCGATGTATCTAACAGCTCGCGCGGAAGTTCCTGTGCGCATCGGGCGCGCGCCTATGTACCGCGTCGAGCGGGCGCTACGGCCCTGTCTCACGCACCCGATCCCGAGCGGCTCACTGGAGATGCGTTTCGCCGACCCGACGCTCAGCCCCGAGATGCTGCGCGACTTAGGTCTGGACGTCACAACCCCAGGCCGGCCAGAGCTATGGGTCGACTCCATTGCGGCGCTCAGCGTCGATGCACTCTTGGAGGAGTGGGGTGTAGCCGACGGACGCTTCGTGATTCTTCATACCTCCGCCCGATCGCCAGCGCGACGGTGGCCAGATGAGTACTCCGACGCACTGGCGAAACGCATCCACGGCAGGCACGGCTGGAAGTCGCTGTGGATCGCCGCCGATAAATCCGACCTCGCAACCAGCAATTACCTGACGAACACAACCGGACGACTTTCGCTAAGCGAACTTGTCGCCCTCATTGACGTGGCCCCAATTGTCATCACGACGGACTCCGGACCGCTGCATATCGCGGGCACCCTGGGCCGCCCGACGGTCGGTCTGTTCCGGAGCCGCAACCCCATCCACCAACATCGCTATGCTTCGTTGACTTCACTCCTGGGTACGCATAGCGCGTGTCGCGAGATGTGCGGTGTTTACCGGTGTTTAGGAAAGAATCCGCACCTACTTCGTCAAAATTGCGCGGAGATGGTAGCCATTTCGCCTGAGCAAGCTTTCTTCGAGGCCGATCGCGCAATCCGCTTACACACAACCGCTGAGGGCAGATGCCCAGCTGGTTGACGGCTCTGCTGCACCGGTCGTTCTGAATGTCGATGCCGTCTGAATACTGACCCGTGATGCCGCTTAGGCTGGAGAGTTCATCGCAACACCCTCCTAGGGGAGTGTTCGGATAACGGTGGGTGGGGTCTGGCCTGACACGCCGGGCAGTGGCTTGGCGGGAGGCAGGCATGATGACCGACACGATCGATCCCGTGGGACGAATCGATGAGCAGGACGATGAGCAGCAGGTCGCGCAGCGACTGGTCGCCCAGGCCCGGGCCGAGGGCGTGGATCTGGTCGGCCCGGACGGGCTGCTGACCGGGTTGACCACACGGGTGCTTGGAAACGGCACTGGACGGCGAGTTGACCGAGCACCTGGCTTATGAGCACTCCGACCGTGACGGCAAATCCGTGACGACTGGTGCGAATGAGCGCAATGGCACTCGACCCAAGACCGTGATGACACACGTCGGGCCGGTCACGATCGACGTCCCGCGCGATCGCGATGGCAGCTTCGAACCGAAGATCGTCCGGAAACGACAACGCCGCCTCGACGGCGTCGACCAGCTCGTGCTGTCGCTGAACGCGCGCGGGCTGACGACCGGCGAAATCGCCGCGCATTTTGCCGAGGTCTACGGCGCAAAGGTCTCCAAGGAAAAAAATCAGACCGGTGTACACCGCGGTCAACGCCGAGCAGGCCGCGGCCAGGTTGGGTGAGTTCGCGGACCGGTGGGGTGACACCTGCCCGGCCGCGATCCGGTTGTGGCGCAACGCGTAGAACGACGTAGTGCCGTTCCTGGATGACGCCGTCGAGATACGCAAGATCAGCTGCACGACGAATGCGATCGAGTCTCTGAATGCCAGGTACCGGCGAGCGGTCCGTGCCCGCGGGCACTTCCCCAACGAACACGCCGCGCTGAAATGTCTCTACTTGGTGACCCGGTCTCTGGACCCCACCGGCCGGGGCAGGGCACGATGGGTCATCCGATGGAAAGGAGCGCTCAACGCGTTCGCGATCACCTTCGATGGGCGCATCAGCCCCTCGAGCAACTAGAAACGCCAGATTCTCACCCACCGTTTATCGGACACTCTCAGCAGATAATATAAACGACCCAAATAATTTTGAACTAACGAAAATCATAGAGCTCGTCGACTGCCCGATGTCCGCGCTCGAGGACTGCAGGAAGCATAGCGTCACGGCCCGTGCGGACTCGCCACTCTATCTGCAAGAGGATTTGCGTTGCCAGAAGAACAGCCGTTTGTTGCCATCCAACGATGTCCAGAACTCGTACCCACAGCTGTTGGCGCTTAATATCAAATCGATGATCAAACAAATGCCATTGAAGAGTGACAAGATCAGTAGCTCGAGTTCCTCGTCCTGCATTTGCAATGTCAACAACCGCCACAACGCTACCATCCTTGACCAGTACGTTACTTGGATTGAGATCTGCATGGACCATGTCCGGCGCACATTGCGGAGGAGTGGTACCGGTGCACATAGATCGAACTCGAGCTACAAGGGCTGCTACTGCCGTTGAATGACGGGGAAGTGTAGCTACCGATTTGCGCAGCTCACATTGCTCGGCTGTCTCGCTCAAATCCAACCGTGAAATTGGGTGAGCTTCAGTCGCCAAATTCCAAGAATATCTCCAATGATCATAATTCTCGGAACCGTTGCAAGATTGCAACTCTATAATTCTTAACAACTGCTCGATGAGGTCATCATTCAGCACTAACGCGGGCGCGGCGTCCACGAATTCGGTAAGGTGCCAGACGTAGTCTTCAGAGAAACCCACGCCTAGCCAGGCGGGAGTAGGATAGCCCATTTCGCGCATGTGATGCACAATTCTGCTTGCACGCAGGACCCCCGCGGGCTGGTCGACCGTAGTACGCTGTTCAACTTTGAGAACAGCGTCGCGCGCATCGGGGCCTAACCCAACGTGAATCGCACCGCTATTGAAGCCACCTACTAGGGGGCCAATTAGCTCTACATCTTGGCCTGTAACACTTTTGATGTCCGCTAGGACGTCTTCAATGAGAAAATGTCTCATGAGTAAACGCTCAATTCTACCCATCGACTTGCAAAATGACTGAGATGGCAGTTGCTCGAAGGCTATGTATCTGCGCAAATTATATTCACGACCGCTGGCTGCGAGCCATGAAAGTAATTGCGAAAGCATCTCCGATATTCCCTAATAATTCAAAGTTTTTCAATCGCGTCGAGTACGTCCATCCGACCGAGGAGCTAGAGACGCAAGCTAGCATCGTTACTGCCCTGCGAGGACGGCCGTAACGCGCAAGGTAACGAAACCCCATAACCGCACTAAAATATACAAGAGCGGACACGGCGTGAGGATCTGTGCCTAGCTCGGTAGAAATTGTGCTGAGTCTTTAGAATTAGGTAATTTGATGGCTATTCGCCCGGTGTAGTCGATTCGGTGAAGAAGTGGCTGAATTCGATGGTTTTCGAAGTACTCGTCGACAGCCCGTTTAGCTCCTAGCCAGTGACCGTAGTCATCTATGATAATGACACCATACGGGGCCACACGAGGAAAAAGATGCTCCAGCTCGTGTTTCGTAGATGAATACCAATCGGTGTCAAGACGCAGTATGGCGATATCTGAAGGAGCCTGATGTGGGATTGTTTCTTCTACTAGGCCTTGGACAAGATGTATTCGCTGTTCCGGGTATCCAACGCTGAGCAAATTTGATCGCGTCGCTTGGAAACTGTTCCTCGCCCAAAGCCAGGAATTCGACTTTGCGCCAGCCATGAGAGTGTCAGCCGAGCGCCCCATAAAATCGATGTCATTCTTGTTCGGTGGGGGCATCTGCGTAAACGTATCGAACAAGAAAAGGTCACGATCGAGTATCGAATGATTCATAAGTGTCCGAGCGGCTGCCATCATACTACCTCCCTTCCAAACACCACACTCAACGATTGCACCCGAAATATTATTATTGATCACGTATCGAACCGCAGCACATAATGAAGAAACACGTTCCGGAGAGGTCATTGTATATTCCCGAACCATCTCCCATGTCTCTCGATCATCAATAGAGATGTCCGGCGGAATACCGTCAATATCGATTTGAGGATGCCGGCTGCGACTTCGGACAATGTCGTAGCCAAAACTTCTCACAAACCTTCGAACGGAAAAGTGGCGGTCCATTTGGACTTCCTTCCTTAGCGCGACTCAGCGTAAGCATATAGCAGTTTACTCCGAAATTTCATGCGCCGTTGGTAAGCGGCAGCGAGGGCGCTAGATCTGACCTGGTTCTGGGGCGACGGCCGTGCAGCTGGCTCGGTATAAGGCGCCTGGTCGGCGGCGGATCGTCAGGCACTGCGGATCGGCCCAAAATAGGCGGAATTGGGCGTACGGGAGTGTACGAATATCGGTGTTTCTGGTTCACTGGATTAGTATTTCGGCGGTGGGCTAGAGGCCTTCGGAAGTGGTCGCGAACACGTTGACTGCTGGTTTCCATCGCGTGGTCCATCGTGCCTGCCCGCGGCCGGTGGGGTCCAGGGACCTGGTACCAGGTAGAGACATTTCAGCGCGGCGTGCTCGCCCGCGGAAGTTGACCATGTGCGCGGACCGCGCGCCGGTAGCGGGCGTTCAGTGACTCGATCGCGTTCGTGGAGAACAAGATTTGCCGGATCTCGACATCATAGGCCAGGAATGGGGTGAATTTCCTTCCACGCGTTTCCCACAATCGGATCAACGCCGGGTACTGCTGGCCTCACTGGTTGCTGACCTGCTCGAACTGCCCTCGCGCGGCATCGGCGCTGGGTGCGGTGTACACCGAGCGCAGTTGCTTGGCGATCTGGCCCGAATACTTGGGTGAGGTGAGGCAGAAACTGTTGCGCATTAAGTGGATGACACAGACTCCCGCTGTCAACCTGGGTGGGTGTGGCGGTGGTGGGTAGTGGGCAGGTGGGGGCGCCGGCGAGGCTGGGGTTGTCTTGCCGGTTGGTGGTGCTGGTGGGGTTATGCCGCGGGTGCTTGGTGGTGGACGCGGGTGGGGTCGAACGGTTCGTGGTCGGTCCAAGCGCGCCACAGGATCCGGGTCCAGCGTGCGCCCAGGCCGCGGTAGGCGCGGTAGCGGCCCTGGCCTGCGTTGCGGGCGTGTTCATAGACGTCGCCTGACCAGGGGTCTTCGCGGGCGGCGACGGTCATCCACCAGTCGATGCTATGCCGTAGTCGTTTGTTCGCGGCGTACCGGAAGCGGACTTGGCGGGTGCGTCCGGATGCGCGGGTGACCGGGGCCAGGCCTGCTTCGGCCAGCAGGGTTGCGGCGGTGGGGAATCGGGCTCTGTCGTCGCCCATTTCCCCGATCATGGTCGCGGCGATCACGGTGGCGATGCCGGGGAAGCTGGTGAAGACTGGCCCGTCAGGGTGTGCGCTGACCAGCGGGGTCAACATCGCGTTGTACGTGCGGATGTTGGTGTTGAGCAGTTCGAGTTGATCGACCAGCATCAAGGCTGCCGTGTGCTTTCCCGTGATCGTGCCGTCAGTTGCGGTGAGTAGGTGCGGACGTAACCGGTCGCACAGGGCTGCTGGCTCGACGCGGCCGGTGTAGCCGTGTCGGGCGCAGAATCGTCGCATCCGGTCTTCGGTGACCCGGGCGGCTGCCGCGGGGGTGGGGTAGTCGCGGATGAACGCCAGGGTGATGTCGCGGTCCAGGGAAGAGAACAGGTGCAACGGCGCGGGGTGGTAGGCCTCCAACGCGGCGCGGAGCCGTGACTCCACGGCGCGTTGCATCACGATGACTCGTTCTCGGTCCCGGGACAACGCTGCGATCTGAGCGGTCAGCGCGGATGGCCGGCTCAGGGGCCGCCAGTGCACGTGTTCATGGCGCAGGGTGTCGGCCAGGACGAACGCGTCGAAGGCGTCGGATTTGGTGTTGGCAACCCGGTATCGTTCCCGGGCCCGAGCGGAGATCTTCGGCGAGATGCAAAACACGCTCTCACCACGGTCAAGGAGGTGCTCGACCAGGATTCCCTCGGCCCGTTCGATGGATACCCGTAGGACTCCTCGAGATGCGAAAGCGTCCAGAAGCCGGTCGATTTCGGTGAACCCGGTTACCGTGTGTTCGATTCTTCGTTGGACCTGGATCGTGCCCGTGTGGTCGACGACGCAGATCTGGTGGTGGGTGCCGCCCCAATCGATGCCGGCGAACATCGCGTGCGGATGTTCTGCTTCGGTGGTGACCATGCTGCTCCTTCCGGGAACTTCGGGTCGCCTGATGCCGTATGCGCGGCGGGCTCGACTGTTCGGAACCTCATCTCGGCGCTCAACCCGGAACGGGTAGGCGCTGCTCCCGCTGGCCAATCATGTCGAGCCTGCCCCGCCACGGGCGGACGGGTCTGCGTGTGGACCTCGAGGGCAACTCGTTTGAATCGGTCCTACCCGCGACGGCGCAGACAACCAGCGGGACTATCCCGCCACACCCATGGTGCATAGATGAGGTTTGCACGATCGCGTCCGGCCACACCAATTCGACGACATCAGGCAGCCCTTCAAGTCGTCACAGACCACGAACGTCGTGTCGGTGATGCCCCGGTTGCGTAGGTCGGTCAGGACTGTGAGCCAGTACTTCGCTCTCTGACCCTGGCCCGGGGTGCCGGCCCACAACCCAAGCACGTCTTTACGCCGTCGACGCTGACACCGACCGCTGCGTAAGACGGCCGGTTCGCGACCTGACCATCGCGGACCTTGACCACGATCGCGTCCACGAAGATCTCCGAGTACTTCTTCGGCCGCCGGTTCCGCGGCGCCTTACGCCGCGAGTGGTCCTCGTCCGGGCCGGACTGTTCCTGGTTCATGTCCTGCAGTGTCATGCGTGCCTACTCCGATCGCGTCCACAGCAGTGGGCGTGTCACGGACCAGGGGAACACCTAAACTGCGATAGTCCCTCGCCAGCCGAAGCACCTGCGCAGGCGGCCGGATCGGATCGACTGACAGGACCGTCGGAAACTGCGGTGAAACGCGGCGGGTTCGGTAGCCAGCGGGGGTGCCGGAACACACCGTGCCCGTCGATGGAGCCGACAACCTGAATAGCCGCGTTCTGCGGCGCCAGCACATCCCGGGGCAGGTGGGTCAAAGCCGAGACCGCAACTGGCCGGGCACCGTACTCGGAAACCGCGGCTGTTGACTAGTACGGCATCGGGTTTGCAACTAGTGCGGCGCGATTCACGACTGAGGCAGCTATGGCTTCGGGTCGGCCTAAGTACATGCAGCGTGCAAGATGGCGGGAGGATGCCCTGTACAGCGAACACCCTGAGCCTATCGAGCGTTCTTGGAGGTGGGGCCACATGTTGATATTAGATCCGCGGACGATATGATGAGGACGGTATGACCAATGCAACCGCACCTAGTCGGTCGACCGAAAGACTCCTGGCGACGTGTTGGACGAGCGCTGGAAGTGCCGCCCCGGACCACGCGGACATCCGGAGTCAAGTCGAATTGCAGCACCGCATCGAGTTTGTGGCTTCGGCTGGGTTCCAAGGCTTCGGGATACATGCGGTCGACCTAATGGACTCAATCCGACGCCACGGCGTCTCGCATGTGCGGTCACTGCTCGATGGCCATGGCATCGTTGATGTGGAAGTCGAAGGCATCGACGCCTGGTGGATGGACGAACCAAGGAATAACTACGAAGCACGCAGCATATTGGACGCTGCGGGTGCGATCGGCGCACGTCACATCAAGCTCAACCCCGACCATCAGAACCGCGCTTGGGACTCAGAACTCTGGGCTGCACGACTCGCTGCGTTCGCGGACCTAGCGGGGGACGTTCAGGCACGTGTAGGACTCGAATTCCTCCCTTGGTCGAATATCCACAACTTGCGTAGTGGCGTGCACCTCGTCAAGGCGGCTTGTCATCCCAATGCTGGCCTTGTCATCGACGTGTGGCATATGGAGCGATCACGAAGCTCTACCCTAGAATTGTTAGAACTCCCGCTGAGTCTGATCAGCGGCGTCGAACTCAACGATGCCGCCGCCCAACCGCTCGGTGATCTCTACTCGGACACAATCAACGACCGCCGCTATTGCGGTGACGGTGACTTCGACCTTAAGTCGTTCATCGACGCGATCCGCACGACCGGCTGGCGCGGCCCCTGGGGCGTGGAGATTCTCTCACACGAGCACCGCCACGCAGAGGTATCGGTGGCGCTTACTAGGGCCTATCAGACGGCACGGCGATCGCTCGCCTAGAAGATCGCGACATTAATGGCTGCCTGGTGCGCCGTGCCGATCGTGCGGCTTCCGCGGGCGAGCACGCCGCGCTGAAATGTCTCTACCTGGTACCAGGTCCCTGGACCCCACCGGCCGCGGGCAGGCACGATGGACCACGCGATGGAAACCAGCAGTCAACGTGTTCGCGACCACTTCCGAAGGCCTCTAGCCCACCGCCGAAATACTAATCCACAGAACCAGAAACACCGAAAAGCCCAGTGTCACGTTTTGATGAAGGTCGACGGGGTTCGCTCCACCGTTTTGCCGTTGGTGGCCATTGTCCGTAGTGCGGCTTCGTCGACCCTTGCAGGCCGACCGATCTGGCTTGAGAGGACCGTGGCATCGCCCCTGATTGCGATGTGCCGACCAGCCGGCCTGTGCCAATCCGTTGCTGAAGGACACAGACCATGATGGTGATCGGATCGACGCACACAAGCGGACGCACACTGCCGTGTTGGCCGATGAGGCAAGTAGGTACCAAGACGGTGGGCACGATTACCGACCAACACCTGAGTTTGCTGGCTTGGGGCCGCGAACCAGCAGGCCAAGAGCCCGTTGCTGTGGGCGATCGAGGACCGTCGGCGTATGTCAGCTGAACACGGCGCTACACCGCATCGCGCTGGCTCAGGCCCGTTGCCACCCCGGAGCCCGAGAACTACTCCAGCGACGCAAGAACAACGGCGATGGCGGCATGGAAGCACTTCGTGTGCTCAAACGACACCTCCCATGACGCGACTCACGAAGCCGGATGCGGCCGTCGATGCTGTCTCATCACGGTGAGGGTATTTGGCGACCACGGTGCACGAGCCCGCCACAAAAGGCTTCTGCACGCGCTACCTGCTGCGCCGCGTTTTCCGCTTCAGTCCGAGGCCGCCGCGACAATGGCAGCCAACCCGATGCCGAAGCTATCTACGGCCGGCACGACCAGTCTCTCCAGTTGCGAAGGGAATCGCCAACTTACCGCGAAACCGGTCGGTTCGAGGTCGCACGCAAGGGAGATGTTGTAACCGAAGAACTCCAGTTCGTCATGCATATCCCCCAAATCGTGATCCGTATACGGGATGGTCTCGCTCGTCGCGACCGTCCCCCGATAGTTAAGTGCCACCTTCGCTGACGTGACCTGCGCTACGAAATCTCGGAGCTCCGCATCGGGATGCAGGTAACGCACCGCTCCATAGGTGAGTTGAAGTCCAAGGGCCGCCGAGACGGCGGCCGCGGACTCCTGAAGGAGACCCTCAGGTGACGACGAACTGCCCAGGTCAAGGATGACGGGGTACTTGTCTGCGAACCAACCAACCGTTCTGGAGAACTCCAACGACGACGGGCCCAGGTGACGCCCGCTGGTGAACATGCTGACTGGGACGGAACCTCCGACTGCCAGCCCGCGCAGCGCGTAGTGAAGGCACGACAGCGCAAGCACGTCAGCCCCGTGTTGTGCACACAACTTCTGAAATGACTCCGCCTGCGCGACCTCATAGAGGCGCTGGACCCTGGTGGTGTCGGCACGGCGGACTGAGTCGAGATGTTGACGAAGAGGGTTTTGTTCGTGCTGCGGGTCGATGGAAAGTACGTCAATTAGACCATCCACTGCGCGCCGTGCGTCCGCGCTCAGTGCCAACCCGTGCAGGTACTCGACCCAACTCCTAAACGATGAAGTCTTAACCGGCGAAAAATTTTCTCCCCGTGCTGCAGCATCGATGGTCGAAGTCAAGTCCTCCATCAGCACCTTCCATCCGATGGCATCGGTCACCATATGGTTAGCGATCACCATGACGCCCCATGCGCCAGCATCGTTCGTGAGTGTAGTGAAGGAACAAACATGACCCTGGTCGAGCGCTATTCGCGAATGGGCACGGTCTGCGACCTTGTGAATTCCGTCTCGGTCATCGTGGCCCACAGCTTCGACTGCCACGGCGTCCATTAGAGCCGCTGTCGGAACCACCTGTTGATTCACGCCCGTCTCGTCCTTGTCGAATCGGACTCGCAGCATCTCATGTGTTTCGAGCACCGCGCTGATCGCATTCTCGATTAGCTCGGGGTTGGCTTCTTCTGGGACGTGGACGATAGCCGCCAGATTGAATCTGTCCGGATTGAAAGTAACTGACTCGAAAGCGTCACGCTGTGGAGGGGATAGGGGGAAGCGCGAGAATGCGGGGATTTTATTTTCTGCAAAATCTATCTGTTCTATCCGTCGCATCTTGGCGATCGTGTCGGCTAGGGATGGGGCATCAAATACATCTCTAACAGCGACGTGCCACCCTTCGCTCTGCAATCGACCCAAGAGTTCGACTGCGACGAGCGAATCGCCCCCGATCTCATAGAAATTGTCTATCGCTGAAACGTCGGTGCCGTCGAGGAGCAGAGTGAGCGCGGCCAGAAGTACCGAGCTCGCCGATGAAGAGGTGGAGTCTTGGTTAAGATTATCCGCATCGGGCAACATTTTTAGCTTTCACAATTAGAGTGCGGAATCACAAATTAAGGGAAACGTTAGCACAGGGACTCGGCATGTTGCTGGTACACAAGCGAACGAGGTCGACGCCTTTCCTACGTCCGAGTCGTCTCGCGAACGGAGACCGCAACGCCGCGTCGCGGGTCCCGTACGGGGTTGGCCCCGCGCCTGGGCCGGTGGTCGGTCCTTCCGGCTCGTCTGTGATTCACTCGGGGCGTGACAGCAACCACTGCGCACAATGAGGGCCGTCGCCTGCGGGGCAACGGCGACTTCGTCCGGTTGACCGTTGGCGAGAGCATAAGCCAGCTCGGATCGTCAATGTCAGTGTTCGTCCTACCGCTGGTGACGGTCGCACTGACTGGCTCCGCAGCTCAAGCTGGGGTGGTCGGAGGTGCTGCCACTCTCGGGACGGTACTTTTCATTCTGCCCGCGGGGGCCCTCGTCGATCGGTGGCACCGCAGACGTGTCATGCTCATCAGCAGCGCCGTCCGCGCGGCTATTTGGGCAGCGATCGGAGTCGCGGGACTTCTACATGATCTGACCCTGACATATCTCATCGTGGCCGCATTCCTGTCGAACGTAGCGGAGACGTTCTTCAGCCCGGCCGAAGGTGCATCGGTCCGCAAAGTAGTAACCCCTGAGCAGTTGCCGACGGCGATGGCAGTAAATGAAGGACGTCAGGCCGCTGCGAGCTTGATCGGTGGTCCGCTCGGGGGCCTGTTGTTCGGTCTGAACATTATGTTTCCGTTCTTTTTCAACGCACTTTCGTTCGTTGCCTCCTTGATTGGGGTTTGCACCATCCGGTACCCCTTAGGCAAGGCGGAGCAAACGGAGGACGCGAAACCGACCTCTATAGTTGCTAGTATCGCGGCGGGGCTACGCTTCGTCTGGTCGAGGCCCGCGATGCGTGATATCTTCATTGTCTCCGCCATACTGAACTTCGGGATCACAGCGATCGACCTCACAATCATTCTGAATCTGAAAATCCGGGGCGAAACTGCCGCAGAGATCGGTTTCATCAGCGCGTCCGCGGGTGCGGGAGTATTTCTCGGGGCCGCTGTCGCTCCGAGGGTCATCAAACGCATTCCGACAGGAAAGATCTCGATTTTCTTGGGATGGGTACTGCTGACGACTTACTCGATCATGGCCTTGCTGCGGGAGTCGCTGTATGCGCAGATTTTCTTGGTCTTCATTGCATTATTCATGGTGCCTGCACTGAATGCTGGCCTGAACTCCTACACGATGCTGGTTACTCCTGATGCATTTCAGGGGCGCGTGCAGAATGCTGGCGGTTTCATGGTAATGATCCTCATGCCATTTGCAGCATTTCTAGGCGGTACCGGTTTAGAGTATCTCGGCGCCGGACGAACAATGCTTGTCCTCGTCCTAATTTTGGCGATTGGTCCAGTGCTACTTACTGCAAACAAGCATATTCGCCACATACCTCTGATATCCGAACTCGGGGATCAGGCAAGATGACCTGCGCGCGACCGCGCCGCCCTTCGGCCGGGATCGCGTCGTGAGCGGTGTTCCACGCCACCCCAGTCCCTCGGTGACCCTGGCTACGCTCACGTGCTGGACCAAGATCCCTTCCAGGACCCACCGGCAGGCCACCCCGAGACGGCTTCGCTTTCGGCTCCACCGCCGCGGTGGTGTCTTGACGCCACACATGCCGCACCCGGTGCACCGGTAGCGGGGCACCGTGACCAACAACATCGTGGGCGCCACTCCAACGATTCATACGCCAACCGGCGCGTAATGTGTGCCGCGGGGGAACCCTGCGGACCCGCAGGGGGGGGCGACACCACTCATCCGGATGCACAACCCGGCACGCCAGCACCGCCCGGTCCGGGTCCAGCCGTTGACCGGTCACGACCACACCAAGCCCATCCAGGCGGGCGAACGTGGTTAGGGCAACCGGGCAGGTAGCGTCAGGCATGTCGAGGTCTTCCAGATGGTCAGTGTGAGAGTTGCTATCTTCGGGAGACCTCGATCCCTATCCCGCAGCCGCCCCGACTACACCGGCAACTGTGTAGAGCCTGTTATCAGTGTGCGTTGTGAGAAAAACTGGTCATCAGGATGCACATACCGAGTCGACGGCTTCGCACCACATGTGTGCCCATAACATGTGGACTTCCTGGATGCGTGGCGTCTCTTGCGAGGGGGCGACCAGCAGGTGGTCGGCGCGCTCCGCCAGGTCGCGGCCGCGTTCACCTGTCAAGGCGATTGTCAGCAGATTGCGCGCGTGAGCGACGTCGAGTGCGCGTAGGATGTTCCGGCTAGAGCCGCTGGTACTCATTGCCAGCAGGACGTCCCCCGTGCGTCCGTGCGCCCTAACACCACGTGCGAAAATTTCTTCGTATCCGTAGTCATTGGCGACCGCAGTGACTGCGCTCAGTGACTCCCCGAGGTTGATCGCAGGGAGGGGAGAGCGGTCGAAAATGCACTTCCCGACCAACTCAGCGGCGACGTGGCTAGCGATCGCTGCCGACCCGCCGTTCCCGGCGACGAGTAGGGTGCCGCCACCCGCTAGGCAGCCGAGCAGTTCCATGCCTGCAGCGTCCACCTGCGCCACGAGTTTGGGCTCGGCGAGGGCAACCGATAGTAGCGCCCATTCGGAGAGTGATTTTTGACGACGATTACTTATAGCCGAACTGCATTGTTCTGTGGTTGCGTTATGCATCGCATTCCCTATCATGCTCGTCTCGTTGCATCGCACCTCGCTCTTGTTCTGCGCGGAGCGACCGCTGAAAAATCGTGGAGGGCATTGTCAGTAAGTGTCAGACACTCGCAGCCGATAGGACGATAGAGACCATATTGCTGCCATCTTCAGCGGAAGTCGAATTCTGGAGCTCCGGTTACAGGCACAGGTCGACCAGATTTCCGCCCGGCCGGAGAACAAAATTGGGGGCAGATTCAGAACCGCACATCTAGATCGCCCGATCCTCGCAAACACAGTTATATCGACTCGGGGAGGGGAAACTTACACCGTATTTAGGCAGACTGCTCAAGTAGCGAACGATAGAGGTTCTCGTACCCGTCGATCATCGCCTCGGCCGAGAAATGGTCGACCACTCGTTGCCGGCAAACCTGCGGCGCAAGGTCACCTACCCTCCCGACGGCATCGATCATACCCTCAACGGAATCGCAGAGAAATCCGGTTTCACCATCAACGATCAGGTCTTTCGCCGCGCCTCTGCGCATTGCAATCACCGGGGTCCCGCAGGCCAACGATTCGGCCATCACTTGCCCGAAAGGCTCATCCCAACGAATAGGGAACAGCGTTGCGGAAGCCGCCTGCATCAACTGGATTTTCTCGGCATGCGGCGGTTGCTCGAACACTTGGTCACAGTTGCGCATCTTGGGCCGTACAACTTCGTCGAAAAACTCGCGTTCTGAGGAATCGTCGTGCTTCAAGATCATCACCAAAGGCTTGTCGACGGCCCGCGAGATGTCGAGAGCGATGTCAGTTCCCTTTTCTGAGCAACACCTGCCGACGAACGCTAGATAGTCCTCCTTTTGATTACCGAGTGGGTGCATTTCGAGATCGATTCCCGCGTATATCGTCGCCGTGTAGGAGATTTCTGGGTTCAATGCGGCTTGGGAAGGGCTGCTCGCGACGAGGTGGATGCGGTTGTCGACGCGGCTGAAGAACCTCCTCCTGACATCAGTCCAGGGCATGTGAAGGGTGTGCACCACCGGCGGACGCCCACCCAGCATGGCTCCCAGCGCTGGGCCGATGCGAGAAGTGGTGTGGTCGTGGATGACATCGAATTCGTCAGCCATCAAATAGGGTGTGACCATGTGGATCATGTCGGCGTCGGCAGCACCGGGACCCTTGTGCACCGGCGTCTGTTCTAGGGGACTGATCAGGCGGCCCTTGGTTCGAGAGCCAGTCGGCGCGAAGAGCGTCACATCGTGGCCGCGGTTCACCAGTCCTTCGCTGAGATTGCCCACCATGCGCTCAACCCCTCCGTATCCGTCGGGTGGTACACGAAGCCAAGGCGGAGCGATCTGGGCAATTCGTAATGACTTAAGCTTGTTGCTGGCATTCATCGGAATGGGTCCTCCTGGTCGTGAAAGTCGTCTACGTTCGAAGAGAACGGAGAAAACTCAAGGTATATCAAGGCTGCTGACGTTTTTCGGAAAGTGTGCTGCGCGGGAAAAGCTTTTTCTCAACTCATCGTCAAATTTGCATTTGAGTGCAGTATTCATGCTTGTGCGAGCGAGGTCCCGCCGAAGAATTTGGTCCGATCAAAGACGTATATCGGATCCATATTACGTACACGACAGAACTCTTCGAACGCGAATGTGCTCTCGGCGTCGTCGCAAAGAATTACTCCACGACTGCTGAGATGGGTCTCTGCGATTTTTAGTTCTGCGGTCATGTATTTATATCTGTGATGACTATCGTGAATGAAAACATCGATCGGGGGCAGTGTCTTGATTTCACGCTTCAGGTCTTCGAGGGGCGATCGTGCATCGAGTACGTGGAGGACCCACGACCTCTGGTTCTCCCCTGATAGGTAAACTCCGACATCGTCGCTAATGTCGAAACTGTGCAGTGTGCCGCGGTTATTCTTCGCCAGCGCCCGCAGGAAGAAGAACGTCGAGGCGCCGTTTCCGACGCCCGTTTCCACAATTATCTCTGGCTTCAGAGTGCGAGTAAGTGCGTAGCACAGCAGCATGGAAGCTGACTCAATGTCGTGAAAGAGCTCGTAGGGGACGGATGTGGATTTGCGTCGATCCTCGAACTCTTTCTTCAGGTCGGCAAACTCTGAAATGACCTCTTCGGGAATGGCCGCATTGGCGAGACGTCGGACGAAGTCTTCGGGTTCGGCGAGACGTCGTCCGGAGGCGCCCAAGAGGTCATATAGGTCGGGTGCGCCGACGCGCCGTCGCAGCTTGGCACGTAGATAGCGCCGAATACGGTAGGCGATGGATCTTTTGCGACCCGCTCTTCGCGAAGATGAATTGGTAGGTGTCACGAATGCCTTTCGTTCTCAACTGCTGCGGGTGAGGTCTGTCGATAAAGGACTCACGATTGCACATCATGGGATAGCTTGTTTCGGATAGTTGCTCACCTTCGTGCCGTACCTCATGTCGTCGACATTCTGTCGGGTCCGGCTCCTTCCCTGCCGTGCGTGTAGCGACGATACCGGGGGTCGAGCCCATCATGCACGCAACTGGCGCCCGATTCCTGCTCAGGCGACTGCCGGAGTAGGAATTTGCTGCGGTCGACGGCTGGACAACGAGCGCGTGTGCGTTCCGATCGACAGGCGCACCGATTGTTCGGCCGCCGACTCCACTAGCCCCTGCCTAGCGCTCGCTCGCCGATCAGCAGCAGGTTCTGATTATGGGGACGGCGAATTCGACGTGGCGAAGACTTGCAGGTGGCTTAGCGGTGTCAAGGCGTGGAAGTAACAGGGAGCGGCTTGCCAGCGAGGAAGTGTTTGTATTCTTGCAAGATGTGAGCCAGCCTAGGCGTTCCAGGGGCAGTTTGTTGATCTCGTCGGCGATGGCGTCGAGGAAGGGCTGGTGGGCGGTGATCGCCCGAATCGGCCACCCCGCCTTCAACCCCGTCGTGATCTCGATCCGATCGCCCGCCGTCACCATCCGCCGCTGCACCAGCCCATCCTGATCAACCCAGATCAGCCGCTGCCGACCAGCGCTATTGCGACAACGCAATGACTCCGCTACGGCGGAAGAGCACGTACGACGAGGGGCCAGTGTGCTGGAGCCCTTAGAATACCAGCATGGAAGCACACCCGCTTAGGCAAGAGGCGACGGGCGCTGCGATTTACCAGATCGCAGGCGGGAAACGACACGAAGCTGATAGACCGCTCATCTGCGTGCATTCTGCACATGGCAACCTGGCATTCCTGCGTCGTTACTGTGAGCAGCCCGAGGAGTTCGCGATCTGGGGCATCCAAGCTGCGCACGTCGTCGAACCCGACACGACCGCAAACGAGCTCGCACTTCGTTACGCCGATCTTGTTCTGTCTGGCCGGCCGGCCGGCCCCTACCGTATCGCCGGGTATTGCGCAGGTGCCGCGATCGCATTAGAGCTTGCAACAATCCTTCAGGACGCGGGCCATAAAGTAGAATTTGTTGGTCTTTTAGATGTACTTCCGTTGAAGACTAGCGCTGACGCCCCTTCGACTGACGAGCTCGCAACTCAACGCTTGGCCGAGATCGACTACCGAGTCGAGCTCCTAGGTCGCGGTACTGGACTCGTGGAAATGACCGATTATCTTCGCCTGACGGACTCGATTGAGGGGTCGCTCACTCGGGACGAAATTGAGGGCCACTTTGTGAGGTGGGCTCACCTGACCCTCGCTGGTAATGTGTATACCCCTCCGACCTCAAGCACTATGCCCGTCTGTGTGATCAGCTCTAAGCAACGCAACATGTCGGTCGAATTGCAGACCACTGCGTTGCGGGAGACATGGGGTCTGACGGATAACGACCGGGCGACTGTGCGAATTCTCCCGGGAGCGGCAGGGCTCCTCTATCGAACTAAGTCGTTCCGCGTGGCACTGCAAAACGAGCTAGCATCCGTTTGATGGCAGATTGCGTCCGCTCGGGACCCTGACGTACACTGGAAAAGCAGAGTCAGAGCGGACGCACTAAATCCGATGCCGAATTCGACGTCTGCCACGACAGTCAATTGCCAGAATGCCCAGGTTCGGCACACACAGCGACCAGAGCTGCTCGATCTATTTTACCGTTTGCGTTTAGCGGGATCGACTTCACGTGTCTGAAATCATGGGGGATCATGTAAGCAGGCAATCTCTCTTGCAAGCTCTGCCGCGCGATTCGGACATCTACGTCCGGCGCAGTGTAGAAGGCGCACAACGTCGCCATACCCTCTAGTCGCGCCTCAGGACTTCTGAGCACTACGACCGCGACGCCTCCCAGGACGTCGATGCGCCGAAGGTTCTCTTCCACATCCGCAATCTCGATTCGGTGCCCAGCCACTTTTACCTGATCGTCCAACCGACCGTGATGGATCAACATCTCACCCTCAGCGATCTCGACGACATCACCGGTCCTATACCAATCTTCGTCGCGCACATGTCCCAGCAGAGTACGATCGTCTCCGGCACGGAAAGCCTTCACGTTCGATTCCTGCTGAACATATCCCTTGAACCGCTGCACACCACGAAGCAGTAGTTCTTGGAAGTCCATGTCGCCATGCTCTGCCTTCGCCGTCCGCCACTCGAGGTGTGGAAATACCCTTCCGATGGGGACGGTTCCGTTGGATGTTGCAACTTCATCCGCGACCCGCGGAGGAAGTTTGTAAGCGGAGCATGCGATCGTGAGTTCCGTCGGGCCGTATAAGTTGACGATCTCACTGTTGGGAAACCAGGCTCGCACACTGGCTACTTGATCATAGGTGAGCGCCTCGCCACAGAAGCCCGCCCAGCGAAGGTTCGTGTCCAGCGGCTCGTGTTCACGATGCGTTGTGAATGTTAAAGCCGATGGCACCGAGAACCAGTGAGTTAGCTGACGATCGCGGATGTACACGTCGATCAGCAGATGGGATCGGTCCTCGCGCAAAACGAGTGTTGCACCACTGGCCCACGTGATAAACATGTCGTGGACCGACAGGTCGAAAGATAGAGAGAAATTTTGCGAATGTCTATCGCCGGGTATCATGCCGACTATGGGGCGCACGTGGTCTACGTAAGCACGTACGGATTCGCCGAGGATCGGGACACCTTTCGGTTCTCCAGTAGTGCCTGAGGTAAATAATATGTAGGCAGCGTCAGGTTCCTCGCCGGCGCGGGACTTCGCACCGAGCCGGTCGATTCGCCCGTCGAGGGTGCCTATAGACCATCGGCCATCGATTCGGTCACGCAGTTCGTTTTCGCGGTCCGTGAGGATTACGCCGCCCCCGAGTGCACTCAACATGCTCATGACCCGCTCGACCGGCAGTTGACCGTCGATAGGGACAATCGTGCTGCCCATAGACGTCCCAACCAAGTACGCGACGATCGCGTCCGCACCATTCTGACCCCAGACGACAAGCACCGCCGGGAGTCCGATCGATCCGCATAGCCGCTGTCTGACCGCAATGGCTTGGTCGTGCAGAGTTCCGTAACTCCATGTGCGATTGCCCGCATCTAAAGCCGTGACGTCCCCGAACGCGCCGACGCTAGATTCGAAGATATCCCACAAGTCCTCTGACCCTGACATGTTTTGCTACTCCTTCGGCTCGTGATCACAGGTGCTGCCGTGTGGGAGGAACGGGCTACGTAGCTGCGTTCACAGACATGCATGGCAGACAGCAGCAGAGTCGGTGTCAGTTCGTCGCGGCGGCATCCAGGACTCCTTGGAGGGTGCCGTCGGTGAACATGACATCTAACGGAATCTCGATTCCACACCTTCCGGCGAGGCTGCTTACAAACTCTACAGCTGAGAGCGAATCGCCACCCTGCTCGAAGAAGTTCTGCTCTGGCCCGGCCGAATCAACACCTAGTATCGAACACCATTTTTCTCTGATGATGTCGTTCGTTTCATTCCCCGAACTCATCGAGTTCTCACCTCGTCCTTCTTTTGTGTCGTGCGTTGGTCGTTAGACTCGAGCGTCGTCAGGCCCGGCAGACTCACGATTCCTGTCCACGTTCTCGTGACTGTCGCTCCCCTACGCTTTTTGAAATCAATCGCCCCGCGGCCGACATCAATGGAGATCAAACTGTTCTGCCGAGCAAACTCCTGTGGCGCCTGTGATACGACGGCTACGTATAGCGCAAGGCGTTCGCCCTCACCGCACTCAGAGGGGTCGGGGAGACCGACTTCGGAGAGAGTGAGGGCCGAGCCGTGGATGAGGCCGACCGACACAGCCTCCGCTGCCAAACTCTTGCTTTGGAAGACAACGACACGGACTCCCTCGCATTTTGCCCACTGATCGAAGCGCCACTCAGCCAGCTCAGGGACGTCACGTCCCCCTTTAGCGCGAGCGTGTCCTGCGATCATCGTGCTCGCCCGCCTCGCCACGTCCTGCCAGTCATTGACGCTGTACTCGATTGACATGTCGTCAAGGAGTCTGCTGTCTCTGCGCAGGTACTTGCGTACCTGCTTCGTATTCGGAGCGTCGAGAGATTCGTACATCGCGGTCGGTTCTGTCTCGACCCAGGTAATGCGGGACTCGAACGCGAAATTCAACCAACTGGCCGCGGCGCTCTCCTGAAACGGGAAGGCAACAGTCGTCCGATCAGTATCTCTAACGAACGAAAAGACCTGGTGCGCGTATGCGCGGGGATCGGTGCGCTCGGGGTCGACGTAGAGGGTTGTCCGGTGCGCGGCCGTACTGCCCACCACTAAGGTATCCGTGGCGATCGGGTTCGACCCCTCGAATAAGTCTGGGTTCGGCCAGCGGCTGGTTTGACAGGCGAAGAGCGGTGTCGCACATACCAACTCTCCGCTAGCACTTCCCTCCAGATAGGCGACGCGCCATCTCGGATCCTTCTCGATCTGTTTCAGTCGTCCGTAGCAGTCCGTTACCGCCGCGGTCCCGCCAAGCGATTCGAAACTGTTCCGACTGAAATCTTCGACCGAGTTGGCTAGCGAGAAGTTGAGATTCACGTTTCCTCCGGTTACGCAAGTGTCGGATACGAGCTAAATCCCTCAGGTCGAGGGCCCTCGACGCGGAAGGCGGCGACGATGGGATTCAGCTTAATATTCCCTCCAACCGGACCATGTTCAGCTCAATCTGCTGACATCCCCTCGCTATTTTCGGTGCCGAGTGTGCGTACCCGAAATCCACTCGCGCAGAACCAATCGAGATAGCTATAAGGGTCGGCGCAACGTAGCCAGCGTAATGATAGGCAGCCCGCCGACTCGGTAAGTCATTTTTGACACCAACCGTATGTACGTCGAGTACATTAGACCACTTTCGACATGCCGTGTATGCGACAGGCGTGCCATCGATCGAGATTCGGAGATAGAAGTGGCCCCCAGGACGCCTACGATATGAATTCATTCTCCACTCGGTTAATGAAGGGGTTTCTGTGAAGCCGTTATTCGACACCACCTCGGAAATGAAGGGGGCGGCTTCGTGGGTCACGTCTTCATCGAACGGGACGACCTCGTACTCGAACCCGAGCTCTGCGGCGTCCCTGATGTCTCTGTTCCACGTCTGTCGCACCTTACGGTCCCGGGACGCGACAAATGATTCCATGTCACAAGCCTCGGTGAGTTCCAGGTAGCACCAGCTCTCCCTCTTGACGACATCAAGGCCGAGGTCGAGACCGTCTGCTGCAGCAACAAATGCTGGAAGGTCGTCCGTGGCGATGAACGGGGCGACCGCGACGCGATCCTCGTCTCGCGCCCGTTCTAATGCGAGTCTCACCATCTTTGAGAGAGCGCTCCTGCGGTTGGCGGCGCTGAGACTGCCGAACTGATGGGCAGGGCGCATCCGCGCGAAACCCCCACCGATGAAGAGGCGTCTGCCTGACTCGCCCGGAATGCCAAGGAGCGTTCGGTAGCTCGGGCTGAACGCCTCGATCCTATTTGATGTGACTATCGCCAGTGAACCATCGACCTGGATTGTGGAGAACTGATTCCTCGAGTCGAGCGAACACACCGCTTCTTCATCGGCAAGTGTCAGAGAGTCTGTCGCAGATGCCGAGTCAGTCGTCAAGATCTCTGCGGTCACTTACGTAGTATATGTATCCGGGCTTATCGGGCTAGGTTTCACTTCCGCGGAACTGGTGTTCCAAGCGTTGATGGCGCCGCCCGTATCAGCACGCCGTGACGACGTCGCCTCGAGTGCGAGATCCCCATCAACTTCTGCCAGTCGCGCTGTCAAGCCCTCTCGCGGACAGAGCGGGTCAATCCCGTCGCGCACTGCCTCTCGTCGGCGCGACCAGTGGCGACTAGCCCGGATCGAGCCGACATCCGCCACGCTCGTGAATCGCCAGGACTAGGGCTCGCAACTGTGGGGGTGCGGGTCTCGTTTGGGCGGGTTCTCGGAACGTACATAGGAAGTTCATGACCGTCCCAAGGAAGCTCGGTTTCGGTGGGCCGGATGTGGGTTGTTCCACACCTGAATTTGTGAAAGGACCGCCTGCCGGCGGTCGAGAGTCAGGGGGTATGGGCATAGGGAGAGCAGGGTTCGAACGACGCAGCGGAAGGAGCGAGCGCTGGCGACACGAGAAGGAAACCGTGGCGCCGGGTGACGGCCTGAAGTTTGTCTGGCAGTGGACTCAACCGGCGGTGCGCGAGGTGGCGCGCTGTCGGCCAGGTCGAGAGAGACTTCTTTCGAGCGAGACTGTGTGGTTGGAGCGGCCTAAAGGCTCCAGAGGTAGTCACAGGCATCAACAGCTGTTGGAACGATAACGTCGGCCGCGAAGGGGCTAGTAGGTGGCGTCCGTCCATGAGAAACCCAGATCGACCGTGCCCCGACCGCGGCCGCGCCAGCCACGTCGTTCCCCCATGAATCGCCTACTACCCAAGCACTCTCAGGAGGGAAGCCCGCGTTTGCAGCCGCGGCGACAAAGATCCTAGGATCGGGTTTCCATACGCCCTGCGTCCCTGAGAAGCACAGAGTGTCGAACAGTTCGAGCAGACCGTCCCGAAGCTTTCGCCGTTGCGACACCTCGTATCCGTTGGTAACCAATGCCAGAGCCCAACCTGCGTCACGGAGACGAGCTAGAGCCGTGAGTACGCCGTCAAACATTATCGAGGCGTCAAGTACCCGATCGTTCAATAGATCCGCAAGCTGGTCAGGGGTCTCGCCCGTCCCGTACTTCTCGATGATGAGATTTAAGGACTCGATGTTGTCGACTGGTCGCGCCTGCTCCGCCCTGAGGAAGGCCAGGCCCTCCGCCCCCCACGAGCGCTCCTCTGCTAGAGCAATGAACACACGATCGATTGCACCGGTGTGATCCACCAAGGTGTCATCCAGATCAAACATGGCCAGTTGACGCACGCCGCAGTTATATCAGGCTTGTGTTGCGTGGCGGAGTCATTGCGTTGTCGCAATAGCGCTGGTCGGCAGCGGCTGATCTGGGTTGATCAGGATGGGCTGGTGCAGCGGCGGATGGTGACGGCGGGCGATCGGATCGAGATCACGACGGGGTTGAAGGCGGAGTGGCCGATTCGGGCGATCGCGGGCCATCTGCGTCGTTCGCCGTCGGTGATCAACTGAGAGATACGCAGGAACTCGACCCGAACGTTGGGCTACGGATGGTCACCGCGGACGTGCGCTCCGAGCGCCGTCGGGCACGCTCGCAGGTCAGCAAGATCGCCGGTGATGAGATCCTGACAGAGCGGGTGCTGACGGACCCGAAACGCAGCAGATCCGCGGGCCGACCCGCTGCCAAAGCCCGCCAGGATGACCCGTTGGGTGTGGCGCCCAGTCCCGGTGCGGGAACGCTCGGGTGGTGTCTCACGAAGCTGTGTACTCCTATATGTATGCCATGCCCCGCGAGAAACTGAGGGAACTCGGGATCTGTCTGGACCCCGTACGCTCAATCCGATATCCACCGGATGGGGTCGACCCACCGCGGGATCGCGTGGCAGATCCACAGACGACGAGGAGCGGCGCGAGAATGCAGTTCGGTATCGCAGGAGCAGGCTTCAGCGGAGCCGTTATGGCACGAGAACTTGCGCAGGCGGGGCATCAGGTGACCGTGCACGAGTCCCGCGGCCACGTCGGAGGCAACTGCCACACCGAGCGCGACCCAGACACGGGCATCATGGTGCACCGGTACGGGCCACACATCTTCCACACCGGCAATGAACGTGTCTGGAAGTACATCAATGACTTCGGCACGATGCAGCCCTACAACCACCGGGTATTCAGCACCATCGGCGGGAAGGTTTACTCGCTGCCGGTCAACCTGCTGACCATCAACCAGCTCTTCGGGCGAACCCTCGATCCGGAGCAGGCGAGAGACTTTATCAGCGAGCAGTCGGACTCCTCGATCACCGACCCGCGCAACTTCGAGGAGCAGGCGCTGTCGATGATGGGCCGCCCACTGTACGAGACGTTCTTCCTCGGATACACGCGCAAGCAGTGGGGATTGGAGCCCACGCAGATCCCGGCTTCGGTGCTGCGGCGGCTGCCGCTGCGCTTCACGTACGAGGACTCATACTTCGCTCACCCCTACCAGGCGATTCCACGGGAGGGTTACACCGCGATCGTCGAGCGCATGCTGGATGACCCCCGCATCGAGGTGCACCTGAGCAGTCCGTTCGACCCGGACCAGCATGACCGGTTCGACCACACGATCTGGACCGGTCCGCTGGACGCGTGGTTCGGGCACCGCTTCGGCAGGCTCGGCTACCGCACCTTGGATTTCGAGGAGATTCGCGCGGAGGGCGACCTGCAGGGCTGCGCGGTCATGAATTACGGCGACCTCGACGTGCCGTTCACCCGGATCTCCGAGCACAAACACTTCGCGCCATGGGAGCAGCACGACAAGACCGTGGCATTCCGGGAGTTCTCCCGGCTGGCAGGCGAGGACGACATTCCCTATTACCCGGTCCGGCTGGCGCAGGACAAGTCACTTCTCCAGACGTACCTCGACGCCGCCGGGCAGGAGCCCCGGGTGACGTTTGCGGGACGGCTGGGCACGTACCGCTACCTGGATATGGACGTCACGATCGCCGACGCGCTGGACGCCGCCAACATCATGCAGCGCGCCATCCGCGCCCGCGACCGGATCCCAGCGCTGCTGGCGCAGGAATAACACCGAGGCCGGCCGGGTCCGGATCGGCGCCGCGTTGATCGCTCTCGATCCGCTCCAGTCGGTGACGCCACCGCCGCCGACGGGAACACCCAACGCCGTGGCCTGGTCACCACCGTCACCGGTCCCGGGACCGGTGGAAACCTGGTGTACACCGGCGCCTACGACGAAGCAGGAGCCCTGGTCACCCAGAACTTGCCCGGCAAAATCACCGCCACCACCGTCACTAACGAACTGAACCAACCCACCGGCCTCACCTACACCGGCCAAATCACCCCCCCCTGTCACCCCACCACCGGAACCTAGCTGGCCTGGAGCATGGACCGTGACGCCCAAGGGCGGATCGTGCGCGAATACATCGGCGAAGGAGCCGGATTCGACGGCGACCCGGCATCCTCACCAGGGCTGACACCTTTCACACGAGCGTCGGAGAAGGATGCGCCTACGTAGGCACCCGCCCCAACGGCGAATGGGCAGTCGCTGCCGGACCCTGCTGTTACTCGCCCGACCAGCGTTCGACCGCTGACCCTGGCCGAACTCTACGTCGGGTCTGCCGACCAGGACGACCCGACCTGGAGCTCCACCACCCGCGGTGCAGTCGGCGACGTCCATAGGCCATCGTCAGCCTCCTGCGCGCCACAACCCGCACCGAGGGAGCACGTCGATGAGCTGCCGCCGTTCCCGTCGACTTGTGGATGTACGAACTGAACGACACTGCTGCCATCGTCAACGCCTACCACTAGGTCACCGCGGCCGGGGTCAGTGTGCGGTGGGGCACCTGCGGACAGGATCTGCCACATCAAAGCCAGCATATCGACGGCGATGTCCTGGACGCGATGACCGGCAACCTCACACCCGCTACTACGGATGCCTACCGGCGGTTGGTCGAGGCGGTCGACCGGCGCAACCAGCGGATGCAGCCCGTCCTATCGGAACTTGTGGAGCAACCCGAGGTTCTTGATGAGATTGGTGGGGATCGACCACCCACCACCGTTGGGACGACCATGGGCGAAGACGACGCGCGTACAGCGCTGGAACGTCTGCGCCGCGGCATCGACACCTAGGGTGCGGGTCGTGCCGCCGCCGGCGGCGCTCAGGGTGGCGCACCAGATGGGGGAATCGTCCAGCCGCTGCATTCCCACGTTGTTCAGCACGGTTTCCGTCCGCCTCATAGCTGCTCGGGTGGTGAAGGGGTCTAGGTCGTTGAGGTTGGTGGGGGAGGGCCATGCCAGCACGACGGCGGCCGGCAGGAGGTAGTCGAAGTGTGCGGCGATCTGGCGGATCATGGTTGTGCCGTAGCCGCGGCCGCGGAGCTGCTCGGGCACCACGATCTGGTCGAGGATCAGCACGTGGCTCATCCCAGGGGAGTTCCCTGGCCAGGGTGGTGTCGTCGCCTCGGTGGCGTAGGTGCTCCAGGGGAGTGGCGAGGTCACCGTCGATCCCGTCGGCCTCCAAGAACGCCGCCGCGAGACCGTCCTGGAGGCTGACCAGCACCACCTCGGCAGCGGCAACGTCGGCCACGACCGGATCGTCACCGTCCTCCTCTGCGCGGGTTTCGGTGGCCAGGTGTGCGGTGAACCAGCGCAGGAGCGGGGTGTCATGCCGCTCGAAACGAGAGGCACGGCAGGTGACGGTCAGCACCAGGTCCTCGGCGAGGTAATCGTCCTCATCGAGCATGATCATCAGCTCGTCGTCGTTGTTAGTGCTCACGATCGGTGATCCTGGCACGCGTCGGCCGAGCCGTGCTGTCGCCGGGAATCGCGCTGTGGGTACTTGCTGGGCTAGTGCCCCAGCGGTCGCGGGCTGCTTGGCGAGTGATGCCGGCGACCCGGCCGATCTCGGCCCAAGACAGGCCACTGGCGCGCGCGGCCGCGACTTCGAGGTCGAGCAGCTGTTTTGCTTTCGTGACGCCGTCGAGTGCGGCCCGGATGGACCGCTCGTGGTCCTCGGGTTCGATGTGCTGTCGCCACTCTGTGCGGATGAGTTCGAATAGGTCGTCCCGGTCGTCGATGAACACACTGCCCTCGTCGTCCAGCGATGCGTAGATGCGCCCCTGGGCGAGGTCTTCCTCGGCGGCGGAGTAGACCCGCCGCCAGACGGTCGGTGACATCCATGTCTCGGGCGTCTGCCAGTAGTCCCGCAGGTCCTCATCGCGTACGTGCGCTGGCACGTGGTCACAGCAGACCCGCCACGCGACCACGGCGGCCGCGGGCCGCCATTGGATCCGATCGCCGTTCTCATCCAGCACGGCGCGGCCCTCCGGGTCGTCGTCGACCGACAAGCCGGCGGTCGAGTAAGTACCACCACCGAGCTTGCCGTCGGCGAACACCTTTGCGACGTAGCCCTCGTGGCGGCCTGTGTCATCGGTCCAGCTCATTAGTGCTACCGGTGCTTGCTAGGGAGGAGGGGGAGGTGCATCATGAGTCCATGGTGACAGGTAAAAGTTGACGCTTGGAATCAGTCCGACAAGTTCTACTTGACATAAGGTGCATTATCGGCGATTTACTAGAGTCGGTTAGAGTGCTGAAATTCTGGGGTCTCCGGCCTCTTTTGGGCGTTTCTGTAGTACATTATGGGGATGGTGTCCGAGACAGTTGCAGCAGCTCCTGGCGCGGTGTTCGAGCAGGTGGTGCGGGCTCGAGTCGCGCGTGCCGGGTCGCCGGGGCGGCCGCGGTTGGATCCGGCTGAGGGTGGTTCGGGTCAGTCGCCGCGGCGGCAGGTGCGGTTGCCGCGGGTGTTGAGTGATGAGGTGGACCGGTTGGCGGCTGCGCAGGGTCGGGATGCGTCGTCGGTGATGCGGGATGCGATCGCGGAGTATGTGCAGGCGTGGATGGCCAAGGATGGGGTGAGTCAGTGATGACGACACATATCAGTGCTGCACAGCGCAAGACGTTGTCTGGTGCGGAGTTGCAGCGGTGGATGGCGTTGGCGGAGAAGTCGCAGCAGCTGGCGGGGCACTTCCCCGACGCGGAAGCCCTAGGTCGTACCGAGGCGATTCTGCGGGGCGAGTTGTCGTATGCGGAAGCGTTGGAGCAGATCGCGGCCAAGTACGCGAACGGATGATTGACGACAAGTACACCTACCCCGGGTCCGGTGGGGTACTGATCAACACTTTCAACATCAAAGACCCGGACCGGTTGGACCAGGCGATGAACGACGTCGCCTCCGCAGGTATCGGTGTGCTCGGTGGCGAGGAGCTACCGGACCGGTTCGACTTCGACTACTTGGCGCACGTCCACCAAATGCTGCTGGGGCCAGTGGTGTCATGGGCCGGGCAGATCCGGGACGTCAACATGCAAGCCTCCGGCACCGGGATCGCCTACTGCCGCCCCGAGTACATCCGTGAACAACTGCAGGAGTTGTTCACCCAGCTCGACCGGGAAGGGCAGCTGCAAGGACTACCCGACCCGGAGTTCGCCCACCAGCTGGCCGAGCACTGGGGCACCCTGACAGCGATCCACCCATTCCGGGACGGAAACACCCGATCCCAAACGATGTACGTGGAGAAGTTAGCGGCCTCGACCGGGCGCCGCTTCGACTGGCCGGCGATCCCCGTCGACCAGCTGCGAGAGGTGCGCCTGATGGCAGTCACCGCACGCACCACTCCCCTGACCGAGTTGCTGCAGCAACACCTCACCAGCGCCCATGCGGACGAACTACTCCCCTACAACCGTGCAGCGGCCAGCGACCTGTCGAAGGTCTCACCGCAGGCGGCGCGTGCGCGGTCGGTGTCCGCGCACGGGTTTTCTCGCTCCACGTCCGCCGCGATCAACGACGAGTCGTCGACTCGACCGCAGTGGCAGCCACGACTAGCCGGACCTTGGGAAGGCAACGATAGGGACCACATTCGCAAACGTGGCAAGTGATCCGGGCAATGCGGGGTGGCTGCGGCTGGTTTCTGATGCCCTAACGAGGCCCATTTCCTTCTTATTCAGTAGATCGCTTAATGACAGCCTTGGAACACATGTATTAGTGAGAGCGCAAACCTCAGAGGCTATGTAGACAAGCCATCTTGAGCGTCCTGAGCCCGAGCGAACCACATCTCGGCAGTCCCCAGGTCTCCGGCTTTGTGGGCGAGGGTGCCGAGGTTGTGCATGGCGTCGGCGTCGCCGTGTTCGGCTGCTTGTTGGTACCAGGTGGTGGCGGTGTCGAGGTCTCCGGTCTTTTCGGCGAGGGTGCCGAGGTCTCCGGTCTTTTCGGCGAGGGTGCCGAGGTTGTACATGGCGCTGGTGTTGCCGTGGTGGGCGGCTTGTTTCCACCAGGCGGTGGCGGTGTCCAGGTCCCCTGCTTCGTGGGTGAGGACGCCGAGGTTGTGCATGGCGCCAGGCCGGTTGTTTGTGCCGCGGCCGCGTCGGCTGTTGCTTGTAACCAGGACCGAACAGCGAACTGTGGATCCACCCCGGCACTGTTTTGGGGTTGTTCTGGTCCTGGGGTGCGTCCTTGTGCATCGTTCACGGTCACAGCCTGCCACCGGGTCTGCTCGTACGGCCATGGTCGTTTCTTTATTGCGACCGGCCCATCGCACCGCAATAAAGCCCTAGGTCCTCTCGTGCCCGGTCGCACCCGCTGAGCGGTACCGAACGAACCGAACGTGTTCTTCGATCCTGCCCTGTTCGAGCGCTCACTTGCACCCGTGACCACCCCCGGTCACCACCACACAAGGGAGCACGCAGATGAGCAAGAAGGAGATTCGGGAACTGATCACCGACCTGCACGGACAGGGATTCGCGGTGCGCAGGACCCGCCGCGGTCACTTCCAGGTCACTAAGAACGGCCAGGTCGTGGCCGTGATCGCGGGCACCCCCAGTGACTACCGCAGCTCCCGTAACGGTCTCGCCGCGCTGCGGCGGGCCGGGTACTGCCACACCAAGTTCGCCTGACCCACCACCCACATCCCAGTGCCGTGACCTCGGCCCTGCTCCCAGCGCGGGTGTCGAGGCCACGTCACGGATCAACCCGAAAGGAATCATCGTGAACATCAATGAGACCACCAACGTTCAGCCCACCGACACCTTCACCAGCGTTTCTGTCGTGAAGACTTCTCCCGGCACCCACCCCGTCATGGGTAAGGGTCGGCTGGCGCGGCGCTACGCCGCGTTCCTCGCGATCGTGGTCGGCAGTGTGCTGACGGCCGCGGGTTTGACCGCATGCTCGGCGCCGAAGTCCCCGCCGGCGCTGACGATCGCGGTTACCGGCACCAGTAGCGAACCGGCCCCCGCGCTGAGTCCGGCGCTGATCAAGACCGTCACCACCCACGCCCTGAATGCTTTGAATCCTGGCGACGGCGTCGTGACCGTCGTGGTCCAGGGCCGTCAGCCGGTGAAGGTCGACTTGACCCCGATGCGCGGTGACCAGGTCGAAACCAACGCCACGACCGCAACGCGTGATATCAGCGCCAAGCTGCCGGCGTTGCTGCGCGCCATGGACGCTGGCGCGGCGACCCCTGGCCTGGACACTCTGGGCGTCCTCGACCAGGCCATCCAGGTCACTCCCACCGGCGGAACCATTGACCTGATCACCTCCGGGATCTCCACCATCAATCCCACCGACCTGGACAAGGCCGGGGCATGGGAGACCAACCCGACCACCTTCATCAACAGGATCGATCCCGCGGGCATCCCTAACGGCACGGGTCACACGATCAGCATCAACGGGCTCGGCTATGCCAACCCTGGCGGGAAGCAGCCCAGCGCCGACACCGCGACCCGGACCGCACTGGACACCCTGTGGTCGGGTATCTGCCACAAGACCGGCGCCGCCTGCACTATCACCGACGGGCCCGTCGGGACGACCGCCACGACGGCCACCAACATCGTCCCGGTCGTGACCTTCCCGGACCTGAGCACTCCGTGCGTCGCCACGACGATCGCCATCAACACCGACACCGCGTTCGCGCCGGGCTCGGCGCAGTTGACCGCTGCGGCCGATACCCAGCTGGCGCCGATCGCGGCCATGCTCAAGACCTGCCCCACCGGTATGCGTATCAACGCCACCGGACACACCGCGACCGTCCCGGGAGAAGGAAACGGGATCACCCTGTCTCAGGCCCGTGCCACCGCGGTCCTGAACCGCCTCACCCAGCTCGGCGCCCCGGCCTCCACCATCGGCGCCGCGACCGGGGACGGCAACATCACCGACCAGCCGGTCAACAACATGCCCGCCGGTCACTACGACGAGAACCTCGCCAAGCGCAACCGCGTCGTCGACCTCACCCTCGCCCAGTAGACAAAATCAGTCACCGCGATCACGAGCGAAGGTGCATGCCCCGGCCAGGGGTATGCACCTTCGCTCGGGTCATACCGGAGCTTTCACGGTTTACGCGGACGAGTCTTCTTCCGCCTCGCGCGCCCGGGCGAACCACATCTCAGCGGTGTTCAGGTCTCCTGCGTCTCGGGCCAGTGTCCCTAGCCCGTTCATCGCATCAGCGTGTCCGTGGTCGGCTGCTTGCTCCCACCAGGTTTTGGCGGTGTCCAGGTCCCCTGCGTTGGCAGCGAGGGCGCCGAGGTCGTAGATGGCGTCGGCATCGCCGTGAGCGGCGGCTTTCTCCCACCAGGTGGTGGCGGTGTCGAGGTCCCCGGCCTTATAGGCGAGGACGCCCAGGGTGTGCATGGCCACGGCCTGGCCTTGCCCGGCGGCTTTCTCCAGCCAGGTGGTGGCGCCCTCCAGATCACCGCGCAATACCCCCAGCATGACCATCGCGTCGACGTGTCCGCGGTCGGCGGCTTGTTCGTACCAGGTTTTGGCGGTGTCGAAGTCCCCGGTCTCTTGGGCGAGGGCCCCGAGGATGTACATGGCGCCGGCGTTGCCGTGGTGGGCGGCTTGTTTCCACCAATTAGTGGCGGTGTCGAAGTCTCCTGTTTCGTAGGCGAGGCCGCCCAGGTTGCACATGGCGTCAGTGTTGCCGTGTTCGGCGGCTTGTTCGTACCAAGCTTTAGCGGTGTCCAAGTCTCCCGCGTCTTGGGCGAGGGCGCCGAGGTTGTGCATGGCGTCAGTGTTGCCGTGTTGGGCGGCTTGTTCGAACCAGGTTTTGGCGGTGTCCAAGTCTCCTGCGTCTTGGGCGAGGGCGCCGAGGTTGTGCATGGCGTCAGTGTTGCCGTGTTGGGCGGCTTGTTCGAACCAGGTTTTGGCGGTGTCCAAGTCTCCTGCGTCTTGGGCGAGGGCGCCGAGGTTGTGCATGGCGTCGGCGTTGTTTTGGGTGGCGGCTTGTTTCCACCATGTGGTGGCGGTGTCGGTGTCGCCCGCCTGGTACGCGATGCCGGCGAGGCTGAACATTGCACCAGGGTGTCCGTGTTTGGCAGCTTGCTCGTACCAAATGGTGGCGGTGGGCAGGTCCCCCGCGTCCTTCGCGAGATTTCCGCGGTTGTGCATCGCGTCGACCTGTCCGTGGTTGGCTGCTTGTTCGAACCATGTGGTGGCGGTGTCGAGGTCGCCGGCCTTTTTGGCGAGGACGCCGAGGTTGTTCATGGCGTCGGTGTTCCCGTGGTGGGCGGCTTGTTTCCACCATTTGGTGGCGGTGTCGGTGTCGCCCGCCTCGTATGCGTTGACGCCGAGGTTGTTCATGGCGTTGGTGTGTCCGTGTTCGGCTGCTTTCTCGTACCAGGTGGTGGCGGTGGGCAGGTCTCCGGCTTTCTTGGCGAGGAGGCCGAGGTTGTTCATGGCGTTGTCGTTGCCGTACTGGGCGGCTTGTTCGTACCAGGTGGTGGCGGTCTCGAGGTTCCCTGCCTTTTCGGCGAGAACACCACGGTTCAACATTGCACCAGGGTGTCCGTATTCGGCTGCTTTCTCGTACCAGGTGGTGGCGGTGTCGAGGTCGCCCGCCTGGTACGCCAGGACTCCGCGGTAATACGTCGCGACAACATGCCCATGGTGGGCTGCTTGTTCGAACCACGTGGTGGCGGTGTCGAGGTCGCCCGCCTGGTACGCCAGGACTCCGCGGTAATACGTCGCGACAACATGCCCATGGTGGGCTGCTTGTTCGAACCACGTGGTGGCGGTGTCGAGGTCCCCGGCCTGTTGGGCGAGGACGCCACGGTTGTTCGCCGCAGAAATGCTCCCGAGGGCGGCCGCACTCTCCCACCATGTGGCGGCGGTGTCGAGGTCTCCTGTGTGGTGGGCGTGGCTTCCGGCGTTGAAGCAGGCGTCATTGGTGAGGGTGTGGCTGTGGGGTAGGAGGTGGGTGAGGGTGTGGTTGGTGGGGGTGAGTCGTGGGGTGAGGGCGTCGAGGAGTTGGTATCCGGTGTGGGTGGGGTTGAGGGTGATGATGGCGTGGGGTGATCCGGGGCTGATGGGGTCGGTGGCCCAGTCGAGTGCTTCTTGGAAGCGGGTGGGGTCGGTGGGCCAGAGTTTGGTGGGTGCGATGTGTTGGTAGTGCCATTGAGTGAGTTGTTGGAGTTGGTCGGGGTCGGTGCCGGCGGGGTAGAGGATTGTGGCGTCGATGGCTGCGGCGATGAGGGCTGCGGGGATCCCGCCGTGGTGGGTGGCGGTGGTGGCGCGGGCGTGGAGGGGTTCGACTGCGGCGAGGTATTCAGCGAATCGTTCTAGTCCCACTGGTGGCACCCCGGGTTCCCCACCGGTACCGGTAGGACGGGTGGGTTCACCGGTGGTGTCGTCGTTGGTGGGTGGGGTGGTGGCGGTGTGCCATACGTGGAGCGCGGCGGCGTATTCGTCGGTGCTGAAGACGGGGTGGTAGGTGATGGCGGTGGTGGTGAGCAGGGTGATGAGTTCGGGGCTGGCGCCGATGCGGGTGGTGCGGTCTAGTTCTGGTCCGGGTTCGGTGTGGTCGACGGTTTCGCGTTTCCATCCGGCGAGGGTTGCTTCGTGCAGGGTGCATATGACCGGGACGTGGCGGGTGATGCGGGTGAGTGCTTGTTCGGTTACGCCGTCGGTGGGGTTGGCGCCGCATCGGCCGAGGTCGTCCAGGATCACGATTGCGCCGGTGAGGGCGTCCGCGGCGGCGGTGTTCCCGCCGTTACCGGCGGCGATTTTTTCGATGAGGTCAGCTAGGTCACCGATGACTTTCGGTGCGGTGTTGATCCACCACACGGGTGTGTCGGGGGTGTGGGCGGCCAGGGTGTGGACCAGGGAGCGGGTTTTACCTGCTTTGGGTGGGCCGAGCACGGTGACGAGTCCGTTCCCGTTGGTGAGCACGGCCTGGATGGCGTCGGTCAAAGGCTGGTCTTGGTGGCGGGTCACGTAGGAGGGGATGCCGCCGTCCAGCAGCCAGGACCCCAGGCCTAGTCGGTGTGCTTGGGTGAGGAGTTCCTGTGCTGACGGGACACGGAACAGGGACAGGCCGCCGAGTTTTTCCCATTTCTGGGTAGCGGCTGCTTGCTGGCGTGCGGTGGTGCGGGCTTGTTGCTGGGGTCCGGTTGCGGCTTGCAACGCCTTGATCAAGGCGGGGAAGTCGGTCCATTCGCCCACGTCGTGGGGCGGTTGCACCTTCAGTTTCTTGGTGATGACCAGGGTCAACGCCTTCACTACGTGCTGGTCCGGTTTTTGGGGAAACCCGCGGGTGGGGCTTGCCCACCCGCGTAGTTGAGCTCCTTCGCTGCCTTTTTTTCGCCAGTTCTCGGTGGCGTCTTCCAGCAGTTGCGCCAGATTCATCAGGTTGTTGCGCTGCGCGGCGGACACTCCGGGGTCGTTGGCGGCGTCCCGGTACCGGGTCGGGACCTTCCTGGAGATCAGATCCGACAACGCCACGAACGGTGCCAGGCCGGTTGTTTGTGCCGCGGCCGCGTCGGCTGTTGCTTGTAACCAGGACCGAACAGCGAACTGTGGATCCACCCCGGCACTGTTTTGGGGTTGTTCTGGTCCTGGGGTGCGTCCTTGTGCATCGTTCACGGTCACAGCCTGCCACCGGGTCTGCTCGTACGGCCATGGTCGTTTCTTTATTGCGACCGGCCCATCGCACCGCAATAAAGCCCTAGGTCCTCTCGTGCCCGGTCGCACCCGCTGAGCGGTACCGAACGAACCGAACGTGTTCTTCGATCCTGCCCTGTTCGAGCGCTCACTTGCACCCGTGACCACCCCCGGTCACCACCACACAAGGGAGCACGTCATGGGTTTGAAGGACTTCAAGGGCAGGGCAGGTCGCCTCGGCGCCGCGGTCGGGTTGATGACCACGGTCAGCGGGGTACCGATGCCGAGTCAGCAGTTGCCGAACGTGATCAAGAACCACCAGAAGTACAGCCGGGTGATGGTCGAGGAACAGGCCCGCAAGATCCGCCGCGAGACCACCAAGACTTACAACCCGACCACCGGGCTGGACAAGCGCACCAGCAAGAAGCTGCGCAAGCCCTGACCTGCCCGTGACAGCGGAGGCTTCGAACGAACCGAACGAGTTCTTCAACCTCGACCTGTTCGAGCGCTCACTTGCACCCGTGACCGCCCCCGGTCACCACCACCTGTAACACCTCTGAAGAAAGTAGGAGCACTGAAATGAACACCAACCACACCACCACCGGGACGGTCACCACCGTCCCGGCACAGGTCGCCACCGAGGCGCCGGCGCCGACCGCGACGGTGCACCCGGTCGCTGAAGCTGCCGGGCGTGACATCCCGTTGAAGGACACGATGACGTCGCTGATCGGTTTGGGTCCGATGCCGTTGACCAAGATCATCGGCACCCACGGCATGGTCGCCGAGGCCCACCGTCACCCGGGTGCTGGCGAGGGTGAGTCGTTGACCATGCGGGAACAGACCCAGCGGGACGCGATCACCCACAAGGCGCAGGTCTTCATCACCCAGCAGGTCCGCGGGCCGATCGAGAAGCGGATCAACGACATCAAGGCCTTGCTGGCGGAGATCAACCAGATCGACCGGGCGATCGAGGTCCTGCAGGCGTCTCCGGTGGCCGGTCCCCGCGGGCAGCAGTACACCCCCGCTGAAGCCCAGCACGAGCACAACATGATCCGTGAGGCGATCGAGAACGAGTCGCGTGACGGCGCGGTCAAGCACAACATCAAGCCCTACAAGAAGCGGACCTCCTACGCCCTGATGGCGTTGGATCTGCCGGTGTTCACCCTGGCGATGGTCGGCTTGCTGAACGTGAACCTGCGCCTGATCGGCTACGACACCCAGACCAACATCCTGGCCATCACCGCCCTCGTGTTCGCGGTCATGGGCACCGTGCTGCTGGCGACCGTCATGCACCGCATGGGCGCCCGGCACCGCAACTACAAGAGCGCTGACGGGACCATCGCTGCCGGTGGTGCCTCGCGCACCGTCCGTGCAGAACTGGTCGCCACGACCGTGGTCGTGGCCTTGGCCACTGCAGTGATGGCCACCCGCGTCATCTCCGAAGCCCTGCTGGCCAAGGGCAACCCGTACCTGACGTACACCCTGGCCGGGATGTTCGGTGCACTGATCGGGTTCACCTGCTACCTGAACTACCGCGCCGAGTACGACAACGGATCCACCCAGACCGACCAGGTCCAGCACCTGTCGGCCACCATCCGCGGACGGCAGCTGGCCCTGGACGGACTGACCAACGCCCGCCAGGCCAAGGTCGAACAGGCCGGTGTCCTGATCGCCAAGCTGCACCGGCTCATCAGCGAAACCACCATCAAGGCCAACGACATGATCACCGCCAGCACCCACGACAAGGCCATCAAGCTCGCCCGCTCCTACCACGGCAACCCCACCGGGCTGCCGGATCCCGCCCTCAACAACGACGGGCTCGACGTGGCAACCCGCCAGGCCCAGGAACTCACCGCACACCACCAGCACCTGCAGCCGGGCACGCACGAGCCCGACCTGTTCACCCTCCTGACCCAGCCCTGAGCACCACCCGTCGTCTGTCCGGCGCCCGAGCAACGGGCGCCGGACAAGACCCGTCCCAGGGGCACATGAGCTTCGGCTCAGCAGCAGCAGCGGCCGGCAGTTGCCCCTCTTCCAACGGGCTGAGGCTTGGACCCGCGCTTTCCTGAAAATGCATGCCGTCTCCGGCATCCATTTACTCCAGGATGGTGACCAACCGGGCACGGTCAGATTAAGACGGACGGCACGCCGGGGCATCAATCAAATTCTCGTGCGAAGTTCCGTCATGTCTGTCCATCGTGCGATCAAGGACAGGACAGCCAGTTGCTCAAGTGCTTCGTGCTCGCTCACGTCCACGTCTTCGTGAGCGGCGATATTGCGGATTCCCGCGAACGCGCCCTGTGCAATCAGGTGCAGGCCCTGTTGGCGGGCTTGCCACCCCTCGTCTGTTGAGTCGCCCGGAAAGTGAAGTCGAGCAGCGTCGAGCTTGGGAGGGTCTGGGGAGAAGACTTGCGCGACGAGTTTGCGGTCACGCAAAGTGGATGATGCCTTCGCCCGGATGTAGGCCGAAAGCGTGATCGACGCCTGCTGCAGCGCGGCACCGAACTCCCCCGTGTCCCACACCGGTGCAGCGGCGGCCCAGATCCGTCCATGGAGACTGTCAGCGAAAAGTGAAGGAGCTGAGGGGCGTAGATGTACCTCAGTCTCGGCTGTATCCCTGAGAGCACCTAGCGCTCGGCGAACCCATTGCTGACTGTTGGTGCTGGTGTAGCCCGGTGGCATGAGCGGGTGAGGTGCCTTCGGGTACGAGACTCGAACGATTTTCTCGACCGTTGGTAGGAGGAGTTCGGCCTGCTTGTTCAGACGAGAGCAGACGTCATCCCAGTCATAGCCGGCCCGTTCCTGGTGAAGGTCAAGCTCACCACAAAGGTGTAGGTACTGTTCCAGTTTTTCGGTCGCCCAGGCGATGTCCATTCGGTCAAAGTACCTGCCACCGTCCTGGCTGTGCCGGCGCTTAATCGTGCGCACACGTATGGAAACTGGCGGCGTAATGTCGCTCGCGCACAAGAGGGAGAGTTCTTGTCGCGGTCCGGTCCTGCCGGCCATTCGATGTCTCCCGACGGCATGCGTCAAGGAAGGTCTGTGGGGACACCAGCGATCGTGGCCCAAGTGCGCATGCAGGTTTTCATCGCATTTTCTGGGTGTGTGTTGGAGGCAGCCCAGCCGAAGGCTGTGCGCAGTCGGTGGCTGGAGTCGTGGTGGGCGATGACTGTGGTTGCGTACATCAGGGCTTCTCGTTCGGGTGAGATTGCGATGTCGGCGGTGGCGAACTCTGTGTCGGTGGCTGGTGCTGCGTTGGTGATGAATTGGCTGAGGGCGAACATTTTTCCGTGGGCTACACCGGACAGGATGCTGTAGATGTTGCGCAGAAGCCGTTCCCCGCTGGGGAGATCTTTCACGAGGTTGGTGGACGAGGGTTGACCCTTGCCGACTGTGGCGGGCGTGCGGAGATCCTGCGGGGATGGGTGCGCTGTGAGGCCGTAGGTGGTGGCGGTGTGAAGCAGCGTTGCTGCGTTGGTTTCAAGTTGTTCGATGGTGGCTGCTCGACGATGTCCATCGTCGTCGCGGTGGGCGATGCGTAGCTGTTCCATGCCGCTGATTAGGTACGTGTTGGCGTAACGTCGGAACGCTTCTACGCCGGTGATGTTGGGGTCGAGTAGGTAGTAGCAGAGCGCGTCGGTTTCGAGCGTGACGCGGGCCGCGGTGGCGCAGGGGTAGAGCATTCCGTCGATGGCGAGCATCGCAGCCAAGCCGCTGAGGTGTTGAAGTGCTACAAGATGGACGCTGACCGCGGTCAGTGCGAGCTCTCGCCGCGCGTTGCGCAGTGTCGGGTCGGTTTCAGCTTCTAAAGCGACGGCGACGTCAGATCCTGGTAGCCAGCGGCTCTTGTGCTCAGACAGTTCGGTGAGTTCTGCGTTGGTGGCGTCATTGAGGGTGGTGCTCAGTTCGGCTCGGGAAGATGACATCGAATGTCACGGGGACGCCGGGGATGGTGTGTTTTGGGTCGCGTGGTCTGCCGCTGTGGCGCTCAGAGTCGACCGCCGAGCGCGTGAACCTTTTGGTCGTCCTCCACGGCGAATGGGTGGCTGTGCGAGGTCGAGTTTGTCGAGCTCGTGCGAGGTCCACCCGGCCTGTATTGCAGCAGACCATGCAGTCGCTTGGCGTGTTTCAGCGTCTTTCAGTTGCTGTTTGAGGTCTTTGATGACGGCGGTGTTGGTTTCGAGATCGTCGATGGCTGCGAGTCGTCCGGCGAGGAGTTGTTCGGCGTGTTCTCTGATGGCTCCCATGCGCTGGATCGTATCTGCTGCACTGCGCACTGCACGAGGCAACTTTAGACAGCCGGTAAGCACACAAACCCCCTCTTGGTTGGCAGTGGTTGTATCAGCTGCCGATGCTCCCGCCTCGTAGTAGGAAGAAGCTCGGCGGGAGCAAGATAAAGGTTAGGGTGCCCCTTCGGGGTGGATCGGGCTTGCGCCTGGTCTCGATCCTGGGGCACCCTGGTGGTGTCGCGCTGGATGAAGCACGCGCGACACTGGAACGGACAGGGTGTGAACCAGACAACCAGCCGCCCTCAACGGGCGGACGGTGTGGAGGTACGTGATGGCTGCAGAAGAGACGCCGGAGAGCGGTGGTCGTGACGGCATTTTCCGTCGACGACGCACTGATGGTCGGCGTGAGCACCGCACGGTGATCAAGCACACCGCCGCGGAGTGGGCGCGGGTGCAGTCGATGGCGCACGTGGCGGGTATCTCTGTCCCCCGGTTGTATGAGCGTGCCCTTTTCGCTGGCGGTGTGGTGCAGGCGCAGGAGTTGGCGTCGATCCAGTTGGAGATGGAAGCGGCACTGCGGATGATCGGTTTGGCCGGATCGAATTTGAATCAGGCCGCGAAGGTTGCGAACGCGACGGGCGAGGTTCACTGGCCACAGATCCAGGCTGCGGCGGATGTGGTGACGGATCGGTTGATGCAGTTGGTGTCGATCATGGGTCGGCTACCGGATGGGTCTTTTGGTGAAGCGTTTCCCGGCGACGAGCAGGATGCTGACAGGGTCTTTGAGTGATCATTAAGGCGGTGCCGCAACGCGGGCGGAGCATGCCCGGTTTGATGCGGTACTTGTACGGCCCCGGTAAGAAGGACGAGCACCGCGACCAGCACATGGTCGTCGGCTATGGCGCACTGCCGATGCTGTACGAGGGTGCACTGTCCTCGAAGCTGGCAACGGACCTGGGCAAGGTCGTGGAGGGCAAGTGGCGCGCGTCCTACCGCGAGCACCTGGCCGTCGCGGCCGGCGGACCGAGCAAGGGTATTTCCTCTTCAACGCTGGCCACGGGTGGTGGACCGGACGAGGTCGGTAAGGAGCACGTCTACCACGTCATTGCCTCTCTCGACCCCGGCGAGGGTGCGTACACCGATGAGCAGTGGCAGACGGTCGCGACCGAGATCGTGCAGGGATTGGGATTCGCGTCGTCGACGGGTGATTTGGATGGAAACCCGTGGGTCGCGGTCCGGCACGGCGTCTCGTCGGAGGGATGCGACCACATCCACATTGCGGTGAGTTTGGTGCGCGCAGACGGCGCGTGGGGCATGCCACCGCAATACGACTTCGCGAAACTGCAAGAGCTGCGCCGCGACATGGAGCAGCGGCACGACTTCATCACCGCGCTGAAAGACCGCGGCTACGACCAAGGTCGCAACGGGCAACAGCTGCCGGCGTACACGATCGGTGAAGCCGCTCAAGCCGCTAAGACTGCACGGCCAGGGCAGCCGGCGGTACCGGAGCGTGTATTGCTGCAGCGCGCGGTCCGCTCCGCTGCGGAGTCGTCGACCACGGAGGCGGAGTTCTTGAACGCGGTCGTCGCCAACGACGTGCAGATCGAGGCCGCACGCCGCGGCACCGACGGCCAAGTGAGCGGGTACAAGGTGCGCCTGGCCGGTGACCCGGACGCGCGCTGGCACACCGCATCTCAGCTCGCCGGAGATCTCACGCTCGGGAAACTGCGGCCCCGATGGGACGCAGCCGAAACCGATGAAACACGGCAGTGGGCCGGGCTGTTGTGGGACGAGCAGATCGCACCCACACCCGTGACCGACGTCGACGACCCAAGCACGCCGCTGCGGCAGGCCAGCGAACACTTGCGGGTCTGGAACACCGAACTGCGCAACCTGGACCAGGGCGACGCGGCCGCGTGGAACGAGCAGATGCTGCGCGCCGCCGGCGTCGCGGCCACGATGGCGCTGCCACCAGTTTTCGACGCCACCGCCGGCGCCGATGTCGACGAGCAACTGGAAGGCCACTCCCCCGCGATCGACGACTCGCCCGTCGTCGACGGCGGCCGGTCAGCGGTCACGCAAGCGGTGGCGACGGTCGAGCCAGTCAAGATCGAATACCTGCTCGGCCGAGGCGCCGACCAACTCGCCCAAGTCGCCACCCCACGCACGCCCGGACGTGCTGCACCTACCCTGGCCGGGCCAACCCGCGCCGAACTCGCCGCACGGCAAATAGTGCTCGCGATGCGCGCCTCCAGCCCTGATACTCACCGCGGCTGGATCGCGGTCATGCAACAGTTCTCGCGCACCCTCGCCGCGATCGACGACGCCGCGCGCGCACGTGGCGAACTCGCTGCCGCGCACCGTGCGACCGCGCAGCTGGCGGTCGCTATCGACACGGCAACAACCCGGCTGCAGGCACTCCCCTTCGGACGCCCCGACGCGACGGTCGACGAGGCGGACCGCAAACCAGTTCTGTCCCCCGCCGCGTACCGGGCTATCCAAGGGCTGCGCCACGGCACACCATCCGGACGACCCGACCTCTCAGCCGGGACCGGCTCGACCAACTTCGCGAAGCCGGCCAACACAACCGAGCAGGAACGGCGGCCAAGACGCGGTTTGGGAAATGGTCCGGCTAAGAGTTGAGCCGGCCGGTGGTAGTGGCAACCTACGCACCGAGTGCCAGACATCGCCGGAGAGCATCTTGAAATAGTCGCAAGAGGCCCTGCACTGAACTACCTGTACTCGAGCACATTCCCGGCGTAATCGAATGCGGCGCAAAAATTCGCGGCAGCACAGGATGTGGTCGTTAGACCACCGCCGTTTGGGTCAGTATCGATGCCGGTTGGGACTGACCACTCGGACCCATTTAGTGTAGATGCGCTTGTACCTCCCGCATTCGCACAAAACATGCTGGGTGCGCAGGATATCGAATTTAAAGTTCCGGGTTGATCCAACGGTGCGGGTGCAGACCAAGTGGAATTTTTGTACGTGAGAGCGTACCCAGAATCGTCGACGGCGGCGCAAAAAGTGGTGCTCGGGCATGATACCGAAAGCGCCTCGCCAGCCGAATGAGCAGCGGCGTAAGGGTCAATCAGTGCAGGTGTCGACCAATCGGTCCCGTTGAAGGTCAATGCGTTCCCGTTTGAGTCAAAAGCGACACAGAACAAGCTGGTCGGGCACGAAACCGAGAGCATCGCACCGTCTTGACCCGCATCCACCAGTGTGGGTGCGCTCCATGTAGTGCCGTTGTATGTGATGGCATTTCCGTTGCCGTCCATGGCGACACAGAATGAACTAGAGGCGCATGACACCGAGTTTAGGCCGCTGTCGCTGTCGGCAGAGCTGGCGCCGGACCAGGCTGACCCGTTGTAGGTCAGTACGTTCCCGTCGTTGTCGACGGCGACACAGAATGAGCTGGTTGGGCACGAAACCGACAGCAGGCTGTGGGAGTCAACAGTGGCGGGTTGGCTCCAGGCTGACCCGTTGAAGGTCAGTGCGTTCCCGTAGGCGTCGACGGCGACACAAAACGAGCTGGTCGGGCACGAAACGGAGTTCGGAGAGCCGCTGGGGTCGATCATCTGAGGTGCTCTCCAAGTCACGCTTTGCGCAATTGTCAACGGCAAACTTATTGATGCCGTCGCTCCGACGTGGTCTTTCACCATGATCGCTACGGAAGCCACCGCGGCGGTCGTGGGTGAGCCGGTGATCACTCCGGTAGTTGAATTAAGGCTGAGACCGGGTGGGAGATTGCCAACAGACCAGACGTAGGGGACTCTTCCACCGATCGCAGCCAGCGTCGCAGAATAGGGCGTCCCGACCACGCCGGGCGGGAGTATGGCGGTCACTACGGCGGGCGTTTGGCGAGTGACGTTCGCGATATTAATTGCCGCCGCCGCGACAAATACGACTGCTTTTCCGGCGAACCTTTGTTCCAGGATGGTTTCGCCGACTGCCGGAGGGCGGTATGACGCTGTGTGAACGGCGATCCCGAAGGTGGCGAGCCATTCGGGGCTAGGGATACGCATGTAGGCCGTGTCGAAGTCGCAGACGGCATCGTTGGCCATGCATACGTCTTGGAAGCGACTGGATGGCCACTGCTTCAGGTTGGGAATCCGGGCGTCGACGGCCTTGTACTGGGTTCCGTCATATCCCAGAACGCCCCAGGAAAGACCCCAGCTGCCGCTGGTTTTTGCGGTGCCATAGTGGGTGCCGCCTTCGGAGTCGACTCGGTCGCCGTCTCCGATGGCGAGCACACCATCGAGGCGGGGCAGTAGTTGTGTGGCTGAGGTACTTGTGAGTTTGTTTTGTTCTATGAGGAAGAAGACCCGGTGCATGACCATCGCACCTTGGGAGTACCCGGCCAAGACGTAGTGCTCCTGGGGGCAGCGGGTCATCCTTGCCTTAAGGAAGGCGATCGTGTCGTTGATCCCGGTGTCGATGGAGGCGTAGTACTTCGGGACGTTGAAAGGGATGTCGGGGAAAACGGCATCTGCGGAGTAGGGAATGCCGTAGTACCCGACCCGGTATCCGGCTAGGTGGCTGGCGAATGCGTCGAGTCCGACGGTGACGGGGCCGCCGAGGTAGCCGATGGATCCGGGTTGGTTGTAGGTCTCGCCGGATCCGCGGGCGCCGATGTAGATCACGTTTTGGCACGCTGAGGTGACTGAGGTGAGGACTGGGGTTGCGCCGGCCGGGGTACTCGCTGCTCGTGATGCATCTGGCGCGGTGCTGGCGGCGCGGGCGGGGATAGCGGGTGTGACCAGCCCGATTGTCATTAACGTCATGGCTAGAGCGCGGATGAGGCAGCGACGGAGCCCGCGACGGACCTGCGGCTCCGGTGAAGGGAGACGCAGTCGCTGTGCTAAAGAAGAGACCACTGCCATGACTTTGCGGGTTCGCTTCCAAACCCCGGCTTGGCTCAGACCTTGTTCTCTAAGACGTTGCGGCATCGCTGCACCGATCCTTGCTGAGCCCGGTATGCGCCGGGCTTATCTGATATCGAACCCGTCCGGGCGGAGCACAACCTAAGATCCGGGCGCTGAGGAGCGCTACGTTTTTGCGGAAGGCGTCGTCCGACTCAACAAAGAGCTGCCAGTCTGCGACGTGCCTTCTGCGGGCTCGTCTGATCATGGATCACATGAGTTGTACGCCGAGGCGATGTTGACGATGTCGGTCACCACTCCCAGGAACTGACCAATGAACCCTGTGGTCTTTCCAATTGTTGAAAGTGCCTGGCTCTCAGACTTGCTCAGGTAGGCGCTGCCTTGAGACACCACTTGCGATCCGAATGCTGAAGCTGTGTCCGTGGGTGTGACCGGGACCGGGAAGCTTTCGGCCGCAAGCTTTTGAGCAGCTGACAGGCATTGCTGCGATTGCTGAATCTCAGCGCACACGTCTTGGAACCCGTCGTCACACTGGATCTGAGCGTCAGCGATGGCTTGGTCGTACTGCTGACCTGCTGAAGCGAGTTGTGTGCCCGGTGTCGGTGAACCGTCGCAGTTGGGGACGGCGAACATTGATGGTGCGGTTGAGGCAGGGCCACCGTTCCACGGTGACACGGTCACAGAACCACACACATAAGGGGTGGATGTCGCTGATGTTGGGCCAGCTGTACCCCAGTTCACATATGCGGCATCGACTCCGCATCCACCGGTGGTGGCCCAATCGCAGGCGACTACGCCTTGCCCGTCACCGATCGCTTCGCCTCGGAACCCGAACTCTCCGCTGGAAACATCGAGTCCCGTGCCATCGTGATCGACCGCCAAACCCGACAGTTGCGATGAGACGCTGGAGTAGGCAAGGCCCACCTCTGCGTACTCAGACGTCAGGTCCTGCCCTGTAATCGCTCCGGAAACAAAGATGCCGTTCCAGTCGCCGGGTGTGGGTGTGCCGGTGCCGGTGGTGCCGCCGATGCTGTTGTCGTCGGCGGAGGTGAAGGTGACGGGGTTGGTGGGGGTGCCGGTCGCGTTGAGGGTGCCATCGACGGTGATCCCGGCGCCCTGGGACTTCACGATCGTGCCGGCGGGCAGGGTGGCGGTGACACCGTTGTCGATAGTCAGGGCGCTGCCGTCGCCGGCGGGGCCGATGCCGATGACGTGGCTGCCGGTGGTGGGGAAGGTGGAGGTGGTGTCCACGTAGGAACCGCCGGCGAGCACGATGGATCCGAATGCTGATCCGCCGGTGAAGGTGTTGGGGCCGAGTTGGGCCAGAGACACGGGGCTGTCGCTGATGATGACTGCTTCGTTGGCGCTGGATCCGATGGTGTTGCCGGTGATCACCGGATCGCTGGGGACTGAACCTTCGTAGATGCAGTCAGTTGAGCAGTAGTTCAGGGTGGAGTTGGTGATCGATAGGGTGCCGACGGCGGTCGAAGCCTCGGCATACAGGACTTGGTCGTTGGCGATCGTGGTGGACGATCCGGAGTTCCCAAAGATGCCGTTCCAGTCGCCGGGTGTGGGTGTGCCGGTGCCGGTGGTGCCGCCGATGCTGTTGTCGTCGGCGGAGGTGAAGGTGACGGGGTTGGTGGGGGTGCCGGTCGCGTTGAGGGTGCCATCGACGGTGATCCCGGCGCCCTGGGACTTCACGATCGTGCCGGCGGGCAGGGTGGCGGTGACACCGTTGTCGATAGTCAGGGCGCTGCCGTCGCCGGCGGGGCCGATGCCGATGACGTGGCTGCCGGTGGTGGGGAAGGTGGAGGTGGTGTCCACGTAGGAACCGCCGGCGAGCACGATGGATCCGAATGCTGATCCGCCGGTGAAGGTGTTGGGGCCGAGTTGGGCCAGAGACACGGGGCTGTCGCTGATGATGACTGCTTCGTTGGCGCTGGATCCGATGGTGTTGCCGGTGATCACCGGATCGCTGGGGACTGAACCTTCGTAGATGCAGTCAGTTGAGCAGTAGTTCAGGGTGGAGTTGGTGATCGATAGGGTGCCGACGGCGGTCGAAGCCTCGGCATACAGGACTTGGTCGTTGGCGATCGTGGTGGACGATCCGGAGTTCCCAAAGATGCCGTTCCAGTCGCCGGGTGTGGGTGTGCCGGTGCCGGTGGTGCCGCCGATGCTGTTGTCGTCGGCGGAGGTGAAGGTGACGGGGTTGGTGGGGGTGCCGGTCGCGTTGAGGGTGCCATCGACGGTGATCCCGGCGCCCTGGGACTTCACGATCGTGCCGGCGGGCAGGGTGGCGGTGACACCGTTGTCGATAGTCAGGGCGCTGCCGTCGCCGGCGGGGCCGATGCCGATGACGTGGCTGCCGGTGGTGGGGAAGGTGGAGGTGGTGTCCACGTAGGAACCGCCGGCGAGCACGATGGATCCGAATGCTGATCCGCCGGTGAAGGTGTTGGGGCCGAGTTGGGCCAGAGACACGGGGCTGTCGCTGATGATGACTGCTTCGTTGGCGCTGGATCCGATGGTGTTGCCGGTGATCACCGGATCGCTGGGGACTGAACCTTCGTAGATGCAGTCAGTTGAGCAGTAGTTCAGGGTGGAGTTGGTGATCGATAGGGTGCCGACGGCGGTCGAAGCCTCGGCATACAGGACTTGGTCGTTGGCGATCGTGGTGGACGATCCGGAGTTCCCAAAGATGCCGTTCCAGTCGCCGGGTGTGGGTGTGCCGGTGCCGGTGGTGCCGCCGATGCTGTTGTCGTCGGCGGAGGTGAAGGTGACGGGGTTGGTGGGGGTGCCGGTCGCGTTGAGGGTGCCATCGACGGTGATCCCGGCGCCCTGGGACTTCACGATCGTGCCGGGAAAAATGGTCAGCGTTGTCTTGCTCGGGATGGTGACGTTGTTTTCGATGACGTAGACGGCGGCGCAACTGGGTGCCCATGTTGTGTTTTTGGTGGGGCTGGTCGTGATGTATTGCACGCGTACTGCGCTGGGGGTGCCGCACTGGGTCAGGTACGTGTAATGGTCTGCCGTGGTGATCTTGCTGGTCCCGGTCGGTGTGGTGACGGTGACGTTGACGACCCCTGCTGTGGTCGCGGCGGGCAGGGTGGCGGTGATGGTGGTCGAGTTCACGACGGTGAACTTCGGCGCAGCAGCTGCACCGATGTGAACGGCGGTCGCACCGGTCATGTTCGTGCCCGTGATGGTGATGGTGGTGCCGCCAGTCATCGGGCCTGTGGAGGGTGACACGGCGGTGATTGTCGGCGGGGCAGCGGCGACGGTGAGGGAGAAAGACTTGCTGGCCGGGTTGGCGTTGATCGTCGTAACGCGGATCGTGACGGTCCCAGTCACAGCGGCGGTCGGGGTGCCGCTGATGACACCGGAGGCGCTGTTGAGAGCCAGACCGGCTGGGAGCCCCGTCGCCGACCAGGCGTAGGGGGGAACTCCCCCGGTCGCGGTCAGCGCTGCTGCGTAGCTGGTGCCGCTGGTCGCGTGCGGGAGGGTGGTGGTCGTGATGGTCAAGGCAGGCACCACGGTGACCGTGCGTGAGGAAGTCGAGACCGGCGCCGCGGTTTGGGTAGCTGGGACGGTGAGTCGGTAGGTCCATGCGCCGGTGGCGGGCACTGGTAGTGACACGGTGATGGTGCCCGCCGCTGAGGTGGTCAGCGTGGTCAGGGTGGTCCACGTCGAGGTGCCGGCGACGGTACGGCTCACCGATACCTGTCGGGTCACATAGGTGGCCCCGGTTTTGATGGTGATCGGGATTGTGAGCGTGTACCCGCTGACCGCTGACACTGCTGCGCTCGTCCATCCGGTGACGACCGTGGCTGCCCCAGTGATGCCGGTGATGGTTCGTGCAGCAGTGGTGTACCCAGCAGCGGTGGCGGTGGCGGGAACGGTGAGCCGGAACATCCATTTAGCGATCGTGGGCGCGTTCACGCCGACGGTGACGGCCCCAGCGGTCGAGGTCGAGAGAGTGCTGATTGTCGCCCATGACGTCGACCCGTACGGCGCGCGTTGCACCCTGACGGATCGTTGGGTGAACGAGTTCCCGGTCTTGACGCGTACCGCTGTCGTGAAGGTGTACCCGGTCGTGGCCGATGCACTGGTCGTGGACCACCCTGACACCGACGTCGCCGCGAGTATGTGCGTGGCGGCCGCTCTCGTCGATGCTGTCGCTGTCGGTGGGGCGGAAAACAAGCCGAGCGTTGCTAGTGCTGCGACTAGGAGAGCTACCAGAAAACGTCGGACCATGGCCCATCCCACCCGTCAAAGAACCGCGGATTCGCGGGAGGCGATCACGCCACGATGGGCAAGCTACACACCTGTCAGGTGTGCGCGCTAGAGCTTTCGCGTGCGGTGGTTCGCCGGGTCTTAGCGTCGGGCGGAGGCATGACCAGTGAAGCTCGGCTCATGGTGCACCTTCTGGGGTGGATTCCTGAGGTTCGCCCGCCTGGTCATCGGCGGTTGCCTCTGTGGCTCTGACAGATTGGTTTGCCCCACGAACTTTTTGAGAGGACGTCCGCGCCGCAGGCGGGACCGACCCACGTCGAACTCCGGAACGTCAACTGGTCCTTGCGACGCGCGCCTACAGCCACCGCCGGCTGGGCCCGGTCATGCAGCAGTTCGCGCGCACCGTCGCCGCAATCGACGACGCGGCACGAGCCCGAGGTGAACTCGCGGCCGCGCAGCGCGTGACCCGAGAATTGTCGGCCGCGACCGCGCGTCTGCAAGAACTTCCCGGCGGACCCGGCACGCCATCTGTCGAGGGCCAGCCACGTACGCCAGCCTTGTCCCCGTTGTGGGTCGCGCGATCCAAGGGGTGCACCACGGAACACCCACCGGTCGATCCGATCACTCCGGCGGTGCCGACCCGAGCTGATCTTCTAAATCGAGTCGCACAGAGACCGTCCGCCCGGATCGTGGGCGAGGTCATGGAAATTGGAACGGCCAAGACCTGAGCATTCGGCAGGATGTGTCTGGTCTGAGTCGGCTGTTGGTTACCAGCCGCTGATCTCAGATAGGGGTACGAGGCGTCGTGCCGCTTCGCCGGTGAAACTTTCCCAGTCCTTGCGGGCGCAGTCTTCCGCGCTTTGCAGATCGGCGATGAGTTCACGGAGATCGCCTGGAAACTCAAACCCTTGGCCGAATCCCCCGCCGCACGTCCTGACTCCGTCACTTCCTTCCATCGACGAACCTTGCTCGACCTCTACATGGTCATCGGTGAAATCGCTGACCCAGGACTCGAACTCGTCCCAGTTGGACAGCTGGAGCGCTTGTAAAAGATCGTCCATATTGCTCAACAGCAGGGGTTCCCAGTCGGTGTCGTGCAGCACACCCATTCCGCACAATGGGCACTGATGCGAGTACTTTCCCCATGCCGAGCCCTCGACCTCTTCGGGTGCATCGTCCATCGTGGCCAGCGTGCAGCGCGGGCAAGCATGACCGTACGACCTCATATTGGCACCATTTGTGGACGTTCCGACGCCTGTAGTGGCGTCCAGAACGTGCGCTAGCCGCTCCCACGAAACGAGCTTGGCGGTCTTTGCGTTTCGCGTCTTCCACCGCAGCCCACCGCGACTGATTGCGAGATCTCCCAGTTTTCGGCCGTCGCTTACGACTTCGATTTCTAGAGGCTGACGACTCAGTGCCAGCCCACCGGTCCGAACGGTCACACGATGGTTCGCCATGCGCCGAGTGTTCCCCCTCCAGCAATCGTTCGCCAGCTACCGCGGCGAACCATTCTTTGAGAAGGGCGGGAGTGAAGAGCGCGACCCTGTGGTGATCAGTCTGGTGGCCGGTCACCCTGGGTATCTGTGGTCGTGGCCGCGCTTGTCTCAGGCGCCTGATCCGAGTCGGTCTTAGGTGAAAGCGCTTCTTGGTGCACCCAGACGCCTTGCTTGTGCTGGCAGGCGCAGTGCCGGAACGGGTATTCACGGCCGGCGACGGTGTCGATGCAGTCACCCGCCTCGTGGGGCTCGCGGCAGGGTTGGCAGATCATCGGCGCATGCCTTTGGTACGGGAGTTCTGCTGATCCTGGCCGCTGCCGCGTCGCGGTTGCCACTGCTTCCCTGCGGCGTGGGTGTCGTCGAGGGCTGCCTGGGTGCTGCGGGAGAACCCGTGCGCGGACACCGCTCGAGCCCTTGCCGCTTGCGGTGACACCTGGGACAGGTCGCTGGCGGCGGCGCGGTTGTAGGGCACCACCACCTCAGTCTCAGCTGCTACGGCGTCGTTCGCCAGCTCGCTTTGGGCGAGCTGCTCCTGTCCGTAGGCTGTTGATGCTTCTTCGCGCAGCTCGGCTTGCTGGTCGCGCAGCTGCTGCTCTCGTTCACCGTCCTGCACCTGGGGCGCATCGTGGGCGTCCTCCTGTTCCCGGGTTGCATCGAGCTGATCGAGGACTTGCCCGGATCGGGTGCTGGTGTCCGTTTCACGGGTGCGGAGCCGATCGAGCTCGGCTTGCACGTGCGTGCGCAGCAGATCCCGGTCGAGGTCCGTGGCCACCATCGAGGACAGTTCGTGCTCGACGACGTCCAGCCGCTCGAACGCGTCGGCGTCGCCGACGGTGAGCGCGTCGCGTTCACGGCCGATAGTGGTGTCCATGACGCCGAGCGCGGCCGAGTTGGCCAGGTCCGGGTAGGACACCAGAGCGGTGAGCTTTTCGGGGCTCTCTTGCCACATCTGCGCCGGATCGGCGCCAGCGGCCAGGCCGATCTCGCGCACGTCAAGACCGCGTCCGGTGAATTTCCAGAAGTCGGTTTCGACCTGCCGCCGGCCGCCTGCATCGTTGTCGGTCGCGACCCACACGCGGCGGTCCTCGCGGGTGCGCGCGGCCGCGGCGATCTTGTCGGCCTGGGCGTCGGTGAGTGCGGTCCCCAATGGTGCGATGCCTTGCAGTTGCCCGTCACTGGCCTCGGTGAGCGCGATCGCATCGAACATGGCCTCCGCGCGCACGAGCCGGCCACCGCTGGTGGCCTCATGCAGGCCGAAGACGTGCTCGCCCTTGCTGTAGGCCGGTGTGCTGCCTGTGTTCAGGTGCTTGGGGTTGCGGTCTTCCCCGGTCAGGTCGCGGCCGTAGAACCCGACCACCGACCCGTCGGTGTCGGTGATCGCGGCCATGGCCCGGTTGCGGAAGGCATCAATGACGTTGCCGCGGGAGGAGACCCGGCCAAGGCCCGCGGCCACGATTTCGGCATCGGTGGCGCCGACCTGATCCCGCAGGTGCCGGGCCAGACCGGTCCACTCCCCCGGCGCGTATCCCAGCCGCCACTGCCCACTGGTGATCGCCTGCTCACCGACCCGGTCGGCGATGTACTCATGACCGGCAGTGCCCGGCCGCAGCTGGTCGGCATAGAAGACTGCGGCGGACTCGTTCAGCTCGAGCACCCGCTCCCGCGACACCGCCTCGAGCTCGGCCGGCGCAGCGGCGGCCGTTGGCTCGTCGAGCGGCGCCGTGGTTAATGGTTCGCTGGTCTGAGCGTTCTGTGGTCCGGGGGTCTCTTGTGCGGTTGGCTCGTCGTAGACCGCCCAATACCGTTGGTACCGCTCACTGGTCGGCAGTTCCGCCCACGCTTTCCCGGCCTGCTCCGGTGTCATCGAGGGGTCCAAGCCGTCGCGGTAGCGCGCTTCGGCGAGCTGCCAGGACCGAGCGCGGTGATCGCGCTCGGCCGCGGTGGCCGCTTTAGACGGGGCGGCTCCGCGATCCGCGACCGGGGCCTCCGTTGTCGCGACCGGACTTTGCTGGGTCGTCTGATCCTCGCGCTCTTCCTCGACCACCGTGGCCGCCGGCTTTTGCTGCAGCTGCGGTGCCGGATCTGCGACGGCGCCGGGCAGGGTGCCGCGGCCGGCGGCGACGAAGGCCTCCGCGTTCGGGGTGCGCACAGTGCGCGCCCGCTCGGTGTCGTACTCCTTCCAGAACAGCGGCCACCGGTCTTTGATATCCAGTGCGTTCCACGCCGAGGCGGACTCAGCCTGCGCGAACGCGTCTCCCGGCTCGCTGCCCATGAACGTTTCGAATGCCTGCACCCACGCCTGCTGCCGGTGCTGGCGCTCCTCATCTGTCGCGGCCTTGGTCGGTGACACTCCCCGGTCGGGGTTCGCCTTGTTCGCTGGCAGCACCACCAGCTCCCCCTCGTCGACGACAGCGGTCGCTGCTGAGGAGATCTCTTCTGCCCCTGATTGCAGCTGCCCCGTCTGCGCAGCGACGCGGGCGTCGTGGTCGGCCTGGCGGGTGCGGTCGGTGCCGGTGACGGCCAGGTCGTGCACCGCATCGGCCAAGTACGTGGCGGGGTCGATGTTCCAGCGGCGCTGGAACATCGACGCGATGTTCTCCTGAGCGGCGGCAGCGGCCTGATCGGACGGGTCGACCGCCGCGGCGTATGCGGCCGACCGCCACGCCTGCGCCAGACGCGGCTGATCGGTCGTGGGGATTTCACCGGTACGCAGGTAGGACCTGTCCCCGGCCACCAGCTGGGTGCCGACGGCGGGGTCGTCTGGCAGGCCGGCAGCCGCCAGCCGCTGCTGCTGTGCCTGGTACTCCTGCTGCTCCCGGGTGGGAGCGTCGGCGTCCCAGACGTCGGCCAACGCTCGGCCCTGTTCGGCGGGTTCGCCGGCGAAACGGGCGTCGTCGAGCAAGTCGGCCAGCCCGGTGTGGCGTGCCCACTCCCGCATGAGGGTGTCCCGGGGCAGGTCGCAGTGCTGCGCCCAGTGCCGCCAGTCCGCGACGAACTTCTCCTGCACTGGGTTTGCCGGTCCCCCGCCCCGGATCGGTCCGAGCCGGTCAGCGTGGTGGGCGGTGTAGTAGTGCGGGGCGTACTTGTCGGCCAGGTCCGCTGCTTCGCGGACGCTCATCCGCCCGGCGGGCACCCCGGTGGGGTGGCCGGTGCCGGTCTCGACGCTGGCCAGGATCGCCGCCGGCTCGACACCGAACGCGGACACGATCCGATCGTGCAGGTTTGCCGCGGCCTCGGCCGCGCGCGGATCCTGCTCGGCCCATCCCGCGGCCCGCGCCCACGCGCGGGAGGCAGACAACCGGTCTCCGCGCTCGACCGCGGTGTCGCGGGTCCACGGACCGTAAGCGTGCCGAGCGGCGTCGCGCTGGTCCAGCCACGCCCGTTCCGCGGCACGTTTGGAATCCAGCTGCTCGGACCGCTGCTGCGCTTCGGACTGTCGCTGCTGCCCCGCCAACGCCTGGGCGCGATCGCGCTCAGCGGCGGCCGCGGCACGGTTCTTGTCCGTAGCAGACCGAGACATCCGCTCCATCAGTTGCGCCAGCGATGTCACGGCGGTCCGTAGGGCTTGGTCCAGGTGCTGACCCACTTCGAGTTCTTCGTGCATGTGGCTCATGCGCCTACTCCTTCTGTCGGGATCGGTGTGGTCTGGTCGGTGTTGGGGTGCTCAGCTGCCGCGTCGACCGGGACCTCGGCGACCGCGGCGTGGTGAGCTGCACGTTGGTCTGCGATGTCACGGACCTTGGCCCGCTCGATCGCGGTTTCGGATTCGAAGGTGTCCTCGAACAGCCCGTCAGGGGCCGGGTCTGCGTTCCAGGGCGGCAGGCACCGGTGGGTGCCGGTGGTGTGGTCGCAGTGCTCGAACGGGCCGCGCGGGTCGGTCAGGCGGGCCATGTGGTGATCGAGGTGGTCTCGCCACCACGAGCTCATCGCCGGCGGTGGTTCCCGCCGCGCCGCTTCGAATGCCTCCCACACGTGCTCCAGGCGGGTGATCGCCTCCGGGTGCTCCCACCACTTCGCGCACCAGCGCAGATCCGTGTGCGTGCTGCCGTTGTCGCGTTCCCAGTTCTCCAGCACGTAGTCGCTGACGAACTCCTCCAACGATTGGAAGTGCTGCAGGCGCGGTCCGGCAAGCGGGTTGCCCTTGGCGGCGTCGGCGGCGACCTGGCGGTGTGCCTGCTGCGCGTCGGCATACGCACCCTCCGCCGCGGCCTGTGCCCGGCGCAGCTTCGCGAGCTTCGTGTCGGCCGAGACCACCGACGCCGGGCCAGGCCCTGGGTCGGCTCTCACCTGCTCCAAGTGCTCCTGCGCAGCAGTCAGCTCTTGCTCGGAGCGCTGGGCGACGCGGCGCGCCGCCGACAGCTCCTCCGCGGCCGCGGCACGGTCACGGACCGCTTTGGCCTGCCGCTCCTCGGCCGCGACCAGCTGCCCGACACCGACCGCTTGGGTGGAGGTGTTCAGTTCCTCCAGTTTCGCCTCGGCCACCCGGACTGCGCCGTCCCGGTCCGCCAGCACGCGATCCGCCGCATCGAGGGAGGCGTCCGCCGTGGCCTGCGCGGATCTCGCGGCGTCGACCGCATCTGCGGCGGCCGCCAACCGTGGACTGAGCCGTGGCGCTGCCGCGCGTGCTTCGTCCAGCTGCGCGGTCGCGACCGCTACCTGACCTTGGGCGTCCAGCAGGGCGTCATACGCGGCGCGGACGACGGCGGCGGCCTGCGCGACCGGGTCCGTGCCTGGCGCTTTATCGGGGCGCGCCGTGGGCTGCGCGGCCGGTGCCGCAGGCGCGGCCTGTGCCGGAGCCGCGGAGCGCCCGCCCCGCCGCCTTGGGGTGCTGGGTTTCATGACTGCTCTCCCCCGTGGTCGTCGACGTCGGCCGGTGAAGCAGCCTCCGGGTTCAGGGTGCGGCGAGAGAACCGGCCCACCCCGACGCGAATGTGCTGCTCGTCGACCAGCTCACTCACCCATAGCTGCACCTGCGCGGGACTGGCCGACACCACCAACGCATCCGGGTCCGCCTCGGCGACCCGCCGCTGACCGTCTTGGTGCTGACGGATCTGTTCATCCGTCAGCGGCAGCAGCATCCCGGCCTCTGCGGTACCTGCACCGCCATCGTCGACGAGGGTGTCGATGCCGGACTCTTCCAAGAAGAACGCGGCGGACGCCTCGCATTTCCAGGCCCATTCGTAGCTGGAGAAGTCGACCAGTTCGAGCAGAATGGCGCGCGCACCGGAGACAAACAGGATCGCCCGACCACGCGGCAGAGCGCGCAGGTCGGCCTCGGTGAAGATCCGCTCATCCTGATTCTGACGGGACGTCGAGCGGTGGCCGTGGCTGCCGATCGAGCGCGAGGACGTCAAGACTTGGCGGTCACCGATGAGCGCAGCCAAGTCAGCAACGTGCCGTGCGTCGTTGAGGCCGCGGCCGGCGGCTGCGATGTTCGCGGCGGACCACATCATCTCGAATTGGTCGACGCCCCAAGTGTTTTGGCCTTGGACTCGGGACTGCAGGATGGTGACCAGGATGATGCCCTTGCCGCCCGCGTGGCTGTAGAGGCCCGGCAGCTCAGGCCAACGGCAGACGTTGGCTGCCTCATCCAGCAGGAACAGAATCGGGGTCGGGACGCGGCCGCCGCGTTCTTCGGCCAGGTCCTCCGCCGCGGTGTAGACCGCGACGGTCAGGCCCGCGGTCAGCGCCCGAGCCGACCCGGCGCCCTCTTTCGACAGCAGGTACAGGGTGTCGGCCTCGGATCGCACGAACGCTTCCGGGCTGAACTGCGGCCGGTCGTCGTCGACGCCGGTCGGTGCCATCCATGCGGAGTACCGCGGGTCGCGCAGGAACCCCAGGAACGAGCGGGCGGTACCGAACACACCATCACGCTGCCCCTGATCCAGCGCCCACCAGGCGCGGATGTCTTTGGCGACCATGTCCAGGCCGGCTGCTTCCAGCAGCTCGGCGGGATTCGGGACGCCCGTGGCGGGGGTGAACCCGGTCAGCCAGTCCGGCAGACGGGTCATCATCTGCCCGCCCACTCGGGCGGCCAGCAGCATCGAGGAGGCCAGCTTGCGACCCTCGGGCTCGAAGTAGGGGTCCAGCCCGGACATATCGCCCACAGTCCGTGCAGCGGCCAGCACTTCGACGAGCTTGTCGGCCCGTTCCACCGACGTCACGAACGAGACCGGGTTCCACCACCAGGTCGCCGGCTGCCGGGCGATGCCCTGCGGGTCCTGAGTCCACACCCGCCCCAGCTCGCTGCGCGGACCGGACGTCAACGCGCGCACGTCTGGCTTGTTGCTAGTGGTGACCACCGGCCCGTGGTGGGTCATCACCTGCGGGATCGCGACCGAGCGGGACTTGCCCGCCCTCGTGCCCATAATCCACACCTGCGACCACTCATACAGCCCGTACAGCTTCTGATGTGCCAGGACCGCCACACCCAACGGCAGACCCACCCCTGCGTGCGCCGAGTCCAGGCGTCGAGCATCTCTGTTGGCAGCTTTGCGGGTGATCTCCTTTAGGTCGCGGCGGCTATGCATCGCTTTCGCCAGCGAGTCAGTCCATTCCCGTGACCGCCACTGCCGCCACCCCACCCACGCCAACGGCGACACCAGCAGCCCGACGACCAACAGCACCAGAACCAACACCAGCGTCGACGTCGTCGACCAGCGCGGGCCACCTCCGGCGTCGGTGACCCATCCGCCGACCGACCCGTGACCCAGACCGGTGACCCACGCGGCACCGAAGACCACCGCAACCAGCAGCAGCACACCGGCAACACCGGCGCCCAAGATCAGGGCACCGGTGTTGCCGGAACCGGGCGAGCGGCGTTTGTTCGGCCGGCGCGTGTGCGTGGCCATCAGGCGCCCTGCCCGCGTTGCACCCAGGAGTCCTGCAGGTTTTCCCACTCCCGGTTGGTGTTGGACAGATCCCGCTCGGATGCGGTGAGAGTGACGTGGAACGGCATGCCGGGTTTGGGGCCGGTCTTGACCAGGAAGTTGCCCTGCCCGGGCGGGTTGTCGACCTTCTTGGTGGCCGGGTTGATCGGGCCTTCCAGCGACCAGTCCTGCACCATCTGCTGCTCTTTGTCGGACAGCTTGAAAACTCGTTTCAAACCGGACAGTTCCTCGGGAGGCAGCCCACCCATGAACACCATCCCGGCACGTTCGACGAACCCCTGCGCTTTCGCGGTGGCCAGATCGTCGCCCAGCTCGAGGTCTTTCATGGTGTGCGTGCACAGCACCTGCGTGATCATCCGCGCACGATTCAGCCGGGACAGCTCGTTGATCCGGTCGACCATGAACACCGAGGCCGACAAGATCAGCCACAGCTCGTCCATCACCACCAGGTAGGAGCGCTGCTTCTCGATGCCGTGGCGGGACAGTGCCTGCGCGATGGAGGCCTGCGCCGACCCGAACGTCCAGCACACCAGCTGCAGCCCGGCCTGCACCGTCGGGGATGCCTCCCGCACCGCCGACATGTCGAACGAGGCCGGCCGTCGGTAATCCAGACGGACCGTGGTCGGGCGAGCGAACACGTCGCCGTACTCCCCGCCTTCCTCGAACGCGCGCACGTCGTCGATCAGGGCCAAGGTGCGGGCGGCATACGCGGTCGGGTCCTGCCGGCACCCCGAACGCTCGGCCAGCTGCGCAGGCATGGCCTCGATCAGCTCGCGCAGGTCGTGCATCACCTGCTCCTGCTCGCGCTCGTCCAGCATCCGCAGCGCGGTGGCCAACACGTTGCGTTCATGGGTCAGCAGCCGCTGGCCCCGGTTGAGCTCCAACAGGCCGGCGACCAAGTTGTACCGGCGCGCGACCAGGTCGGCCACCGCCTCCGCGCGGGGCCGTTCAATCGACCCGTCCGGGCGGGTCACTTCCGCCGGCAGCTCTTCGATCCGGGCCGCCATCGGTCCCAGATCAATCGGGTTCATCGTGTCGCGGGCCGGGCCGACGTGGCACACGTCCCCGGCCATCAGCGGCGAGGTCATCAGGTCGGTGTAGTCCGGGCGCAGGTCGGACAACACCAGCGGGATCACACCCTTGGACCGCAGCCCGACCAACATCTTGCGGATCAGCGTGGACTTGCCCAACCCTGGCAGCCCGAGGATGAACGCCGACGGGTTCTTCACCAGCCGCGCCAGGAAGTAATGCAGCGGATCCGCGCAGAACAGGGTGCCGGTGAACAAGGAACTCCCCAGCGGCACACCCACCCGCGGTGTGCCGGAACCGGCCGCGAACGGCCAGAACCCGGCGACCTGCAGATTGCTGGCCCGGAACTCCGGCGGTGTGTCGATCATCAGCACGCCTCCGCCGCCGCGGCAGTTCCAGCCCCGTCTGCCGGGCTGCTGCGCGGCTGCCGCGCGCAGTTCCCTCTTGCGTTGGATCCGCGCCCTCACCGACCGCCGGCCAGGCCGGTGACCCCGAGCGGGCAGTGTCGGCCGAGGGCGCCGCGCAGCTCGTCGCGCGGACCGCGACACCGGGGCCGCGTCCACGTCGGGCTGCGGGTCAGTGGTGGCGATCTCCTCGCTGCGAGTGGCAGTGTCGGTGCTCATCACATGACCTCCTGCAGCGACTCGGGCACCAGCATGTGAGCCGGCAGCACCAGACCGATCGGCAGCGACGCGGTGAACGCCACGTCCTGGGAGCCTCGCGCCACCCGCAGGTACAACCGACGCGGAGCTGACAGCTGAGACAGCACCGCCGAGGAGGCAATGTCCAGCTCTTCACGGGTGGTCGCGGTCGCGGTCACCACGATGCCCATCCGAACCAACGTCGCGCCTTGGTCCTCTTCCCGCTCGGCCTGCTCGGCCAGCCGCTTCTCCTTCTGCGCGGCCGGGGTCTTGCGTTTGCGGGTGCTCATCGACCAGGTCGCGTTCCGCACATCGCGATCCACCTGTGCCGCCGACGCCGCCGGCGTCGAGGGCCGGTACAAGATCGCGACCCGCTTGCGTGACACCGCTGCATGCGGTGCCAGCAGCGGCTCAAGAATGTTTTCCACCACCGCACGCCGCGGCGGCTTGAACAGGTACCAGGTGCGCGACACGGCACCGTCGTGGGCGTAGACGTCCTCGCCTGCGGTGTGCGCGACCGGACCAGCCACATCCCACGTCAGACCGGTGCCGCCGTGGTGCAGCTGCGCCTCGGCGACGTCGGAGGCAACGGACGGGTCGAACGCCACCCGGACGGCGTCGACGAGCTCCTGCCCGGCGCACGCCTGCACTCCCTCACCGGCACCCGTGGCCGCCAACCCGGCCAGCAGTGCCGGCAGCCGGGAGGAGATCTCCTCCGCCATCTCCGAGACCGAGTAGGTGCGGGGCTTGACGTCCTGGATCTTCGGTTCACCGGTGAAAGTGAGCGTGATCCACGTGTTGATCGTCGGTGCGCCGGCCATCATCGCGACCGTCTGCCGGACCGCGTCCAGCGCCGCCGGCGGCGCATCAGGATCCAGATCGGACAGCACGTCCTGCTCGACCTGCTGGTGGGTGCCCGGCGCGGACTCGATGACCGCCGAGGCGGCCACGATCGTGCCGGTCTCCCCCAGCGAGCCCAGCCACTCCGACCAGTGCGCCACCATCGAATCCAGGACGCCCTGATCCAGGCCGGGGATCCCCGCGGCCTGGCACTTCAACACGATGGTGTGGTGCTTGGTCGAGGGCACGCTCAGCATCGCGAACGTGCGGCCCAGCGGGTCTGCCCACTCCGTCAGCTCCATCTGAGCCGCCAGCCCCGGCAGGCGGCACTTGCCGTCCGGGGTGCGCCCGGCCGGGCCCTGCAGCAGCACGTCCTTGCGGCTCAGGTGCCGGAACCGACCCATCTGCTTGTGCGCTTGCCGCTCGTAGGTGTTCTGTCCATTGCTGCTGGGTTTGAGCATGATTGCCGTGCCCGTGACCATGACGGCCACCAGCACGGCCAGCGCCAGCCACTGGTGGGCGACCGTGAGCGCGACTCCCACCAACGCTCCCAACGCCAACGTGCCCAGGAACAACGGCGGTATTCCCCACACGCCAGGCCACCCGATCTTGCGCAGCGGCCCGTAGGTCCGCCGTGTCGGTTCCTGCATCATCGAGTCCGTACTCACCAGCTCGTCCTTTCCGCTCCGTCACCGACCGCGCTGTCCGCGGACGACCCGACCTGCTGCAATGCCGCGCCCACCAGCTGCGCGGCCTTCGATCCCGCCGCACCGGATCCGCCGGCACTGTCCGAAGCGGCGCCGGTCGGCATCGGGGCCGTCTGCTCCGACCCGCCACCAGCACCAGCACCAGCAGCACCGCCAGCGCCCGAGTCGGCCGCACCGGCACCACCACCTCCGGCGCTACTGCTACCGCTCGCGCCTGCCTCTGCGGTGCCGGTGCCTCCGCCGCCGGCATCTGGGACAGCGCCGCTGCCACCACCTCCGCCGCCGGGCGCGGTCGGGCCGGCGCCGCTACCGTCCGCCGGGCCACCGCTGATCGGGCCGCTTGACCCGCCGGTTTGAGTCAGCCCTGCGCCACCACCGGCCGCTGCCCCGGCGCCGCCTTTGGCCCCGCCGCCGGCGAGCATCGCTGCTCCCGTACCCAAAGCTGCCAGGGCAGCACCGCCACTGAACGCGCTCGAGCTACCCATCGCTGCGACCGGCAGGAGGAACTTGATCAATGCCGGCAACGCGATCGCAGCGAGGATCAGAATGGTCAGCCCGTACACCCCGGACATCAGAGACGACAGGACCTGATCGGGGTTGGTGGGTGAGTGCAAGACCTTGAACCCCGTCGCGTAGATCGTCGCCGCGACCGGCTTGTAGATCGTGAACGCGAACAGCAGCATGGCCAGCCGCTTGAACCGGGCCCACCCGTCCTCGCTGTAGGCGGTGGCCGAGGAGTAGGGCAAAAAAACGACGAGGCAGTAGATGATCCCGCCACGCACGATCATGAAGACGACCTGCACCATGGAGGCCAAGATCAGCAGTATCGCCAAGATGAACCACGCGCCCAGCGCACCACCACCGGTCGAGGCCGAGGACGGCAAGATCGCCATGATGATGGCCGAGAATGCGTCTTGGCCGTTGCTGGCACCGGTGGCCTGCTGCAGGATCCAGGTGGAGTAGGCGTCACCACTGGTCAGCAGCAGCTGAGTGACCCCCAACGCCAGCGCGTTCGCGGTCACCATCACCATCAATCCGCGCACGAGATTCTTGGCCGATTCCGCTGCTCGATTGCTCCAGATCACCTGGACCAGCCCAGCCAAGAACCCCAACGAGGCGAAGGCCAGCACGACCGGCTGCTGGGCGTTGGTCAAGAGCGCCAACTGTCCGGCCGTGCTCCCGCCGGACACCTGCGGGTCAGGGACGTTCATCCAGAACGCCGCCAGGAATTTCAGCATGTACTGCGCACCGTCGGCCAGGTCACCCACAACCGAGGCGAACCCCGACTGCGCCGCGCTTTTAGCGACCGAGCACACCACCGGGCACCAGATGGTGTGCGGTGTCATCGTGGCCGCGATCATGACGCCAGCCCCGGAGAAAACGGCACGTACCCCGCCAGGCTCGACAACGGTTGCCCTGCAGAGATGCCGGTGACCGTTCCGTCGACCATCCAGTCGCCACCGGACCAGACCAGCGGCACGGTCGCCGCGCCGTAATTACCGCCACCGGACACCGCAATCGATATCAGGCACTTGGCGGGCTCGCAGGCTTCCACCTGGAACCCTGCAATCGTGGCGGTGCCTTCTTCTCCCTGCTGATCCAGCACCTGCTGCTTGCCCGGTCCGGGCGTGAACTGCTTCTCGACGACCTCGTTGCCGGCGAGCGGGTCCGAAGCGCCGATCGCGATATTGGCAGCGGCCATCACCGCTCCCGTGGGCGAGTGCTGATAGCACTGCCGTATCGCGCCATCCGGGCCGCTGACCTTGCCCGGCCCCAACTGTGGAGAGGTGGGAGCCGAGAGGCCACCGACCTGCTGCCACGTCACCTGCGGTGCGCTGCTGGCCGGGGTCGCGTCCCAGGCCGCAGGGAATCCGCAGCCAGTGCGAGCTGCGGGCGTGCTCGCAGACGAGGCGGTGCCGGTCGAAGTCCCTGCCCCGGGTGAGGAGGAGCCCGGGGCGACCGTCACAGTCGTGGTGGGTGCCGAGGTCTTCGTCGAAGACCCGTTGCCGGTCAGGGCGACCCATCCGCCGCCGATGATCGCGATCGCGAGCACCCCACCACCCAAGGCGACCCATCGACTGCTGATGCCGGGCTGATCGTTGTCGTGTTCCATCGGTTGCTCCTTCAGCTGAGGTGTCGGGCGCGAGGGTTAGCTCAAGGCGGAGATGAATGTGCCGGCAGAACCGGCGACCACCGCCACGACCAGGCAGACGATGCAAGGCTTGACGCCCTGGATCTCATCGCCGCGCAGCGCGCAGAAGATCAGGTAGACCAGGCCGCCGAGGAACCCCAGGACGGCGGCGATGCACACGCCCCACGCGACCCAGCCGATCAGCAAAGTCAGGTTCCCCATCCCCGGCGGCTGCACCGGGGTGGTGTCCACGCCTGCGGGCATCGCGGTCAGGGCGGCGCTCTTGAATCCGGTCATTGCTGTGCCTCTTTCGTGATCGGCCCAGTGGTGGGCTCCAGAAAAGAGATCCCGCGGTCGCGGATCTCGGTCATGCTCCGGCGCACCCGCGCCGGAAGTGCAGTGCCAGCAGGGGTGCTGGTCATTCGCAGCGGCTCGTGCCAGCCGAACCGCCATGTCATCGGCAGGACTCCCAGCAGCGGTTTGATCGCCCGCTGGTGGTCTCGGCTAATGCGCGGGCCGTCGTCGACCAGGACCAGGCCGAGCAGTCGCACGTCCTGCAGCTGGCCGGCGGTGAAGGCCTGCCCTGCAGTGCGGATCGCCGCCAGGCCGGCGGCATGCGTGCGGGCCACCAGCAGCACCACCAGGTGCTCACCGACCGGGACGGTGGTGCCGGCATCGGCGGCCCGCTCCCCCAGCAAGGCCGTCACGGTGCTCGTGCCGGCGCCTCCGTGCAGGCCCACCACGTGGATCAGGTCCTGGGTGCCGGGCGCGACCGGGCCGCGAGCAAGACCTTGAGGAGCGGCCGCCCCGTGCCATCCGGTCGGGCTGGCCGGGCCGCTGACATGCACACGGCTCCCCAGCAGCGCATCCCGCTCCAGCGGCTCATCGGCCACCACGGGAGCGGCAGGAGCGTTGGCCAAGCGGTGCACCGTCAGCGGACTCTGCGCGGGCGGTTCCTTGTGACGTCGTCCGATACTCACGCTCATCGGATCTGTCCTCCAATCGTCTGTGGTGCCATCGGTTTTCGTCCCTTCGAAAGAGCGACGAGGGCGGGTTAGGAGACGGGCGTCATGCTCAGCACCTGCCACGGCGCGGCCGACGTGGCGCGGGTCATCGTCACGATTTCCAGGGAGGTCTGCTGGTCACCGGTCCACCCCTTCGCGTGTCCGGCCGCGATCACCAGCACCTCGTGTTTGGCAGTGGTTTGGGTGTCCGGGATGCCGCCGTCTTCGTCGGCGATCGTCGCGGTGACGCTCATCCACCCGTGACGGGCGACCAGGTCCGCCCACCCGGTCGAATCGCCGCCACCGTTACCTCCCAACGGCGCGCTCAGCACCGCAGCCAGCCGCGGCGTCAGCAGCGGAATCGCCCGCCGCTGAGCGTCCATCGGCGTCTTGTCCAACGCGGTGTCCCAGCACGCCGACACGATCGCCACTTCCAGTGCGACCGCCGAAGAGTCATGCCGGTCAACGCTTTTCAGTCCGCAACCACCCCGCGGTGACCCTTTCGCACCCATCGGGACGGTGACCGGGCCGGTCGAACTCGAGGTCGCGGTCGACGGCGCGGTGCTGGATGCGGTCACCGTGACCGTCGACGACGCGGCGGTGTGGCCGGCCCCGCATCCCGTCACGCCGACCGTCGCGACCAGGCACCCGGCGGCCGCGACCGCCAAACCGGAGCGCCGAGAAATGACCCAAGCAGGTAGTGACGTCATCGTGATGCCTTCCCGTGACGGGTAGTGGTCCGGTCCTCGACCGCCGGAACCGGTTGTGTCGCAGCAGGTTTCGCTGCCGGTGTTCCCGGCATCACTGCCGCCGCGGCAGCTGAGGAAGAAGAGGTAGCGGTGTACTGCGCCAAGGGCCGGCGGGCGACCCACTGGTACGGCCAGGAGCTGGCGATGTTGTCCACCCGCACCACGGCACCCGGCTTCGGGGCGTCGATCATCTGACCGTTACCGATGTAGATCCCCGCGTGATTCCACGGGTGGGAGTCGTACCCGAGCGACAGCGGGATGTTGAAAATGATCACGTCACCAGGCGCCATCGACGACAACGGCCGCAGACCAAAACCCGAGTACGACGCGACCGTGGTCATCTGTGACGTCTCGTACTGAGCGGTCGAATAGTGCTCCAGCAACAGCCGGCCACCCGTGGCCTTCGCGACCACCGCGGCCGCCAACCCGGAGCAGTCGAAACCGCCCATCGTCGGTCCCGGCGGCGGGCCGACCGTGCCACCACCAAAGACATACGGCAGACCCAGCCACTGCTGCGCCGCCTCGACCGCGGCCTGCCCATACGGGCCCGACACCGTGCCACCGATCGTGGTGTACGACGCGATCAGCGACTCGATCTTCTTGTAATAGGCATCGGTCTGCGCGATGCCGGTCGGGACACCCTGCGAGGACAGCACCGCACCGAAACCGGCGTTGTACGAGGCCAGAGCGTTATCCAGCACGGACCCGTTCACGATCCGGTGATCGTTCATCGCGGCCTGGGCCTGCTTGGCCAACGAGCACATGAACGCGCCCTGCGCAGGGATCGCGTCACCGGGATCAAACGGCGACGGCGTGCCGTTGCCGTCGTAATCCTTGCCCCACGTCGCCCAGGTGCCCGGCATGAACTGCGCGATGCCCTCAGCCCCCGCAGCGGAGCGAGCGTCCGGGTTCCATCCGCTTTCGACGTCGATCTGTGCTGCGATCACCGGTGGTGAAATCTGCGAGCACATCGAGCCCGCCTTCTCCACCAGCGCCACGTACTGCGCGGGAACATTGCGCAGGCCGCCACTGATCGGGGAGACAACCGGAGGTTTACCCGACGTCGCTGCGACGACCAGGATCGGCAACGCCAGCAGCGCGCCCACGCCACTGGCCATCACCTTCGATGAACCGCCGCTCATCGCGTCTTCACCTTGGATGGCGACGCCGTCGACGAAGATGCCGGTGACGTCGACGAGGGCAACGCCGACGGGGACCCCGAAGCCGACGAGGAGGCGGAGGTTGACGGCAGCAGGTACAACCGCAGGTCGCCGCTGCTGTCCGTGGCGGCCGACACCAACAGTTGCTGGCCGATCATCCCGACGGGGATCGCTTGCGCGACCGTGCCGGCGCTACTAGCCGGCTGATCTACGGCTGCGGTGACCTGATGCCCATCCAGGTCATACGACGCGATCGCACCCGAGGTGTCCGTTGCCCAGATCAGACCGTGATCCACCCCCACGACAGTCATCCCTTGCGGCAACGACACCACGTGCCCGGTCGAGACATCCACCAGGACCGCACCCGTCCACCACCACGAACCAAATAGACGCGTCTGACCCGAAACCGGTGCAGGCACAGTCGAACTCGTCCACAGCGGCTTCAAGGTCGACACGGCATACCCGCGCAACACCACCCCCGCGGAACCCGCCGTAGAAGACGACCACTGCTGCACCAGGACCCGAGATGTCGCTACGCCCGTCCCAGCACCACTCAGCCCCTTCGGTCCCGCCAGCTGCACCGGCGCACCGGCAACCTGCGCGCTGCCCGATCGCCACACACGACCGGAGGCGTCAGAAGCGAGCAGCTGCCCGTCCGGTAACGGCACCCAGCCCGCAGCGCCCGCAGGAACAGAACGCGGAGCCATCGTCAACGAGCTATCGACCACCGAGGCCGAGGCACTCGACGTCGGGATCACCGGACCAGCCGCTGTCAGTTGCACACCCGAAGCACCACTACCCGAAGGGATCGACCAGGACGACACCCGGCGAGTCGTCAGATCCACCCCTGACACCGCTGCGTCCGTGGCCACCAGCACCATGCGGTGGCCCGACACGGTCGCGAACACCGGGCCCTGCAGCACTCGCTGCCCCGGCACACCGACCTTCCACAAGGGCTGTCCCGTGGCAGGCGACAACCGAGCCACCGAAACACTCGTCGACGACGCAGACCCCAAAGCAGCAAAAACAGCACCACCAGAAGTCACCGCAACAGCCGGCTCAGTCGACGAGATCGAAGCCACCTGCGGAGAACCCCACCGCGCGCCCGAAGACCACCCCGACACACCCGCAGCCGGCAGCTGCGTCGCCGTCGCAGACGGCGCAACCGTGACAGTCCGAACCGGTGCCGCTGCACGAGAACTCGAGGTGCTTGCAATAACAGCAACCCCCACCGAAGCCGCTGCCACGACGAACACCCCACCCGCGACACCAGCAGCGGCCAGCGTGCGCCGACGTGACACCTGCCGGGTCCGCGGCCGCTGCTGACCATGCACCAGGTCATGAACACCACCCGCGGCATCCACGACGTGCCAAAACTCCCGGCCAGACTCGTCAACCACCACCACCCGCACCATGCGGGCATTCGAGGTCGCCGCTCGTCGAGCAACCATTGCGATCGCCGCATCCATCAACGACTCACCGCGACCAGCTGACGCCGGCACACCATCCACCAGCACCTCACCCGGCGCGGTCATCAACCGCACCACCGGGTAAACCGGAGCAGAAGCCGGATCCCCCACGGACGCCTCAGCAGCGCTCATCGAGCACCCTCCCCCAGCGCCTCCACCATCCACGCCGCGTGCTCGGCGTGCAGCACCGCCGAAGACCAGGACGTCAACCAGGGACCCCAGCTGCTGGCGTCGGCAACCGTCGCGAGCCGCTCCCCCAGCAACCGTGCGCGCTCACGCCACACGGCCTGAACCTGCACCAGCGCCGAGACAAGAGCCGGGCGGGTAAAACCATCGATGACCAATTGCTCGCCCATGCGAGTGAGCGCCACCGCGGCTACCGGCACCGACGCAAGGACTGCGGCCTCATAGATGACGTCCTGGGCCACCTCCACGTGATGTCCTACGCCCCAGGGGCAACGCTGACGCAAGGATGCCCATGAGGTGGCCGCTGTGCTGCAACCTCGCGCCTGCGGTGGTCGCGCGTTGGTTTCTACTGGCTCCATAAGGAGCACATTACTCCAATAGGAGCTAGCTGGTGTTTAGGATCGCAGTACGAGATTTGCGGCCGCAGCGACTGTGAAACGCTGAGCAGCCGGGGCGAAGACAGAAGCTGATGCAGAAGACGGATGAGGTAGGTAGCGATGGCACAAAGCGCTGGGATCCCTCGGCTGAGCGAAAAGCTCACATGGCTTTTCGCCAACGTCCGCGGACCGCGAGGGAGCCAGCCTTCGGCGGCCGAGCTGAGCAATGACCTGCTCGATAGCTATGGAGTCAAGGTCTCGGCCCAGTACCTGAACCACCTGCGCCGGGGTTATCGGAATGCGCCGGGAGGTGACGTCGTTCACGCCCTTGCGGGCTATTTCGGGGTGCCCGTTGAGTATTTCTTCGATGATGAGGTCGAGCGTGCTGTCCGGCAGGACCTCGCCGCGCTGAGAGACGTGGCACGCAGTGATCGCGGGGACATCGTGGCGCAAGTGGCTCGGCTGAGTCCGAGTGCTCTTGAGGCTCTCTCGCATCTGCTCGACGACCTGCCGGGATCAGGCGGCGAGTAGCTGCCAAATGGCGGTGCTCGGGGCTAGGTGCGGTGCTGATGTAGCCATGAGTTCGCCTAGCTCGCGTCGATCATCGTCGACGTCGGGTGACGGTTCGTGGCCGAGAAGGCTCACGCAAATTGCCCGCCAGGCTGGCCCTACCGCTGATATGTCCCTACTCCACTTGTCGCTTTTCATCGAGTCCACACCTCCGACTGTGACTAGCTCTCGACCTCCGCAACAATAGTTGCGGCCGCCGGTGCGGGCTATGTCTCGGCAGGAACCTTGGGTAAAGCTGGGATGGTTCTTTACCTTCTCTTTAACGTCCGGTGCGACGGCTAGAGTTTTCGAGTGCGCGATTACAGCTTCGACTTCCCAAGCCGGTTCGCGCGGCTCATCGAGACAACGCTGTGGGTCGATTCTGGACGTCTCGTTGGTTACGACGACGCATCTCTCGCGCGTCGCATCACAGACTCCGGATGCTCAGTGACCCGAGCCCACGTCTACCTCCTGCGCAGCGGCCAACGTCCAAACCCTGGGGGCAACCTCATTGCCGGCGTCGCGAACGCATTCGACATCGACGTGCGGTACTTCTTCGATGATCGCGTGTTTGACGCCGTTAACCGTGAGCTAGACGAGCGCCTGGAGGTCCTGCGGATGAGTCTTCTCAATGACGCCGGCGGCGAAGACAGCGAAGACGGCGAAGATCAGTAGCGTGGCGGCCAGAATGGCGATCGCGGCGCTGATCGACCATGCTCCAAGAACCCCGAGCACCAGGTAGCCAGCCGGGGAAAGAACGTTGATGGCGAGAGCCTTGATGGCTTGAACCTGCCCACGCCGGTCATCCGGACTGGCCGCCTGGACCTGCCCGCCGTAGATATCTGCGCCGGGCATGCCGACGAATGCCCCGACCATCACAACGACGGCGGCGAGCCACCATGAGTTGACAAAAGCGAGGCAGACGAACGCCGCCGACTGGCCCGCGAGGCACGAGATGCCGGTCACCAGTGGGCGCTTGAGTGTCGGCGCGAAATGGTCGACCAGAAGCGCGGATGCAAGTGCTCCAACAGCGAACCCGGCAGGGACACATCCGTACTGCCACCCGGACCAGCCGCGGTCATGTGCCAGCAGGGCCGGGGCCAGGATCGTCAGCGGCGTCAGGACGAAGTTTGAGACGCAGAAGACGAGTAGACAGAAGCGAAGCCGCGGCAGCGCGCTAAGAGCCCGGATTCCTGCAAAAAACTGTCTTAGCAGTGAGCCTTGTACGGAGGCCGGAGCTGGTGGAGTGGGAGCGATGCTCGAGGTGCGTCGCATCAGTGCCCACCCCAGAAGTGAAAGGCCGGCGAAGAGCCAGCCGGTGCTCGGCAGGAACCAGCCAATCAAGATGCCGGCGAGCGGCCCTGCAACGATTTCGGCCGACTCCGAGCCGACGCGCAGGTAGGCCTGGATCTGCGTCTGCGTGGTCGCATCCGATGAACCGACGACCGCTGCAATGCTGTTCATAGCTGGTTGGTGGACACCATCGACGAAGCTGATCAGTGTGACGGGTAAAACCAACCAGACCACCGCAACGTGGGATGCCAGCAGAACGGCGAGGCCAGCGGCAAGTGCCGCGCGAGCCGCGAGAGTGAGCCGGGCGGCGGCGACGAGTCGACGACGATCTGCCCACACTCCACCAAAAGGCAGAGCTAAAAGGGTCGGGATGGTTGCCAACGCCAGCAGCCAGCTGGCGTGGTACCGACCCGCCACCCACGCTAAGAAGACCCAATACAGCGCGTCCCCGAGCGCATCACTGGTGGCCGATGCCCAAAAGCTCCGAAGCGCGCTATTCCCCCATACCCCCGGAACGCTCACGAAGACTCCAACCTCAGCGGGAATGCCGACACTGTGACGAACACGGTCTCCTCCTCGGCAGCGGCCTCCCGGCTGCGCGCCTGATCGCGGGCTCGTCGAATCTCGGCACTAATTCGAGCATCGAGATCTTCCATCTCCTGCACGGTCATCCGCAGCACATAGTCCGTGCTCGTCGAAGCATCCGACCACTCCGACGGCCACGAGTGGTGTCGCTCCTGCGCCCACTGGCGCATCCGATCTATCCGCCGCTGCGTCAGCAGCCGCTCGAACTCCTGCACCGCTCGCTGAAGTCTTGAGCTTCCCCGGACCATGTCATCGGTCCATTCCACTGGGGCGGTGCGCTGCAGCTCCCAGGAATCACTGGCCGCCACTCTCTGGATGATGCCGGCTTTCTCGAGCGCGGCCAGGTGGGTGCGCAGATTCCTGCGCGCCTCAGGAACCCAGCGGCCCAGCTCGTCCTCGGTGACCACGCCGTTCGCGGCGTGAAGCGCGTCCATGATGGCGATCCGGGACGGGTATGCCAGCGCCCGAAACCTCGCGATCAACGCTGCGACGGGTTCCTCCTCAGACGTCATGCCCTGACCGTAACGGGTGTGACACTTGACATGGCGAGTCGCGAAAGTCGTGGCTAAACTGAGAAAGCAATCACTTCGTCCAAAATCTTCGACCGTCCAGTGAAGGAGACGTCATGAAGAGGCTCCTCGCAGTGGCAATGATCGCGGCGGCCGCGATCGTTGCGGTTGGCCCATCGAGCACCGTTGTCGCAGCCGAGCGCGGACACATGGTCCCTGCGCGCAGCTGTGGCTGGTGCTAGTCCGTAGGACAGCCCGAAACCCCTGACCCTTCTGGTCAGGGGTTTTTTTGTAAGTGGCTCACGACACGCGTGCTGGCTAACCGGTTATCACGGGCCCGCGTGCCTAGGATGCTCCTTATGGAGCGAAGCATAGATCGATCGGTGCAAGTCGCCTTCAGGACCTCTAAAGGACGCAGGGACGAGATCAAACGACGCGCCGACGAAGCTGGCGTCTCAGTGCAGATCTATCTAGAGGCCAAGGCGCTCGATCTTCCTTTCGCGCCGGAACGGCCGGCGGGAAAGCCAGCCAGAACGCAGGAGGAGCTTCCAATAGCGATCTAAGCCACGGGCGAATCGCCCGAAAAACACGAAAGCCGCCGTTGCAGCGGCGGCTGAGTGTCTAGCTCTTAGTTCTCGTGCTGGCCTTGCAGGGCCGGGTTGCGAGTCCGTCTCTTCTCAAGGAGTGGCTTCGTGCTACCCACTATAGCGCCAGTTTGCGCTGCCCAAAAGTCTTCATTACATGCGCGTGTCTCGACGCGTCCCACTGGGGTGCCCAGCGACGTGCTGGCCTCGCACCGTGTGTGCGCGCGTGAGCATGCCCCGTATGTAGAGTTGGTTTGTCGCCAACGGCCGGCGGTGTTGCCGCGGTACCACCAGGACGACCGCGGCCCTGCTCGTGAGCCGTACGCGTTTCACCAGGTAGCGCCGGAGGGCGCGTACTCGAAGATCCCGGCGTGGACGTCCCGGGCGCAGTGGCTGGGCGTGGACGTCCCGATCACGATTGCCTGCTGGATCCAAAAGCACGGCGCGCTGCGGGTGCGCCGCCCCGATGGCCGCGACGGAGCGCCGGTCAGCGTGCAGTTGCTACGCCGCTACCTGACAGTCCGGTCCGGCTGGGCGCAGCAGCGCACCGGCCGGCGGTGCATCGTGCGCCCCGACACGATTGCATCCGTGCTCGGCGTCGATGTGGGCACCGTTCACCGCGCCCAAAACGTCGCCCGCCGGCTCGGTCTGGAGGTCGTGATCGAGACGGGCCGGATGCTCACCAAGGCCGAGAAACTGGCCCTGTGGAACCGGGCAAAGACCGACCAGGTGCCCTGCTCTCGGCAGCGGGGTTTGTCCACAGAGGTCGCCTTCACCAATCCCCTTGCCCGACAACGCAATTGGTGGATTGCAACCCCTGGTAGTACCCCGCCTTACCTGACATTCATTTCTCACCAAATCACTGGTTACCTTCACTCGAACCGAGCCGCAAGCGGCTCAAGGAAGGACGCGGCTCCGCCGCGGCAACCACAAAAACATTCCTGGCGACCTGCGGCACGCTCGGTCGCGGCAGATCTGGCCCACCAGTGGCCCTGGCTAGCCGCTGAGCACCCCAGCAGGTTGCTGCCGACCCTGGCAAGGTTCGTGCGGTGCCCGCGCCCGTGGACGGCCGCACAGCTGGCCGGCGTCGTTGACGACCAGCTGACCCGTGCCGGGTATGCCGGCATCCGCGCCGCGAGGTTCGACTCGAACCTGATCCGCACCCGCCCCGCGGTCGTGCTGGCCGGGCTGCTGCGCGACATCGACCCTGACACCGATCACCCTGACCACGCCTTCCACGACGAAGGCGCTGCTGCGGCCGAGGCCGCGGATCCGCGGCCGTACTGCGCCCGGGACGACTGTGACCACGGGTGGCTCACCAGAGCCGACCCGGACTACCCCGGCACTGCCTGGCGCACCACCGTCTGGGACGACGGCCTGGCACGCCGGTGCCCCGGCCGACACCGCCGGCATACCGAGCACGACGCTGAGCTCGAGGCCGGCTACATCGACGACGTCCTGCATGGCCGAGCCGAGCCCCCGTTCTAAGGATTCGGGCTGCTGGCGGTCAGGCATGCTCGATCGTCGTCCGACGGACGACCGGTGGATGCACCTTTCGAATCCGGACGTGCTCTTATTTGTATTCCAGAGCATCCCCGCTGCTGTCGACAGCCATACAGAATGTGCTGGTCGGGCACGACACCGAAGTCAAGGCCCCGTTGGGGTCGATGCTCAGTGGTGCGTGCCAGATGGTCCCGTTGTACGTGAATACGTTTCCGTCGCCGTCGACGGCGGCGCAGAACGTGCTGGTGGCGCATGCCACGCCGTTCAGACCGTTTCCGTTGGGGTCGATGCTTTTGGGCTTGGTCCAGGTGGTGCCGTTGTAGGTGATCGCGTTGCCGCCATTGTCGGTCGCGACACACAACGTGCTGGAGGCGCAGGACAGCGAGTACAAGCCACCTCCGGCGGGGTCAATGCTCACCGGCTTGGTCCAGGTGGTGCCGTTATAGGTCATCGCGTTGCCGCCATTGTCGGCGGCGGCACAGAAGGTAGTGGTGGGGCAGGACACCGGGTATAGGAGTGTTGGGTTCACTCCGCCGGTTTCCACGTCTGGATCGATGAATATCGCTGTGGACCACGATGTTCCGTTGTAGGTCAGGGCGTATCCGTCGCCGTCGACGGCGACACAGAATGTGCTGGTGGGGCAAGACACTGAGTTCAGAAAACCGTTGGTGTCGATGCGGACTGGCTTGGTCCAGGTGGTGCCGTTGTAGGTGAGGGCGCTCCCAGCACTGTCGACAGCCGCGCAGAAGGTGGTGGTGGGGCAGGACACCGAGTTCAGACCGTCGCTGGAGGGGTCGACACTGGTGGGTGTGGTCCAGGTCGTCCCGTTGTAGGTCAGGGCGTTCCCGGCGTAGTCGACGGCGACACAGAAGCTGCTGGTGGGGCACGACACCGAGGAGAGGCCACCCTTGGAAGGGTCGATGTTGGTGGGTGTGGTCCAGGTGGTGCCGTTGTAGGTGAGGGCGTTCCCGGCGTAGTCGACGGCGGCGCAGAAGCTGCTGGTGGGGCAGGACACCGATTCCAAGAAGTTACTGGTGCTGTTGGCCGTTGGGTCGATTTTTTGGGGTGTGGTCCAGGTGGTGCCGTTGTAGGTGACAGCGTCCCCACCACCGACCGCGACACAGAACGAACTTGGCGTGCAGGACACCGCGGCGAAGCCACTACTTGGATCGATGTTCTTGGGTGTGGTCCAGGTGGTGCCGTTGTAGGTGAGGGCGTTCCCGGCGTAGTCGACGGCGGCGCAGAAGCTGCTGGTGGGGCAGGACACCGAGTTCAGACCGTCGCCGGTGGGGTCGACACTGGTGGGCTTGCTCCAGGTCGTCCCGTTGTAGACGAGAGCGTTTCCGACGATGTCCACAGCCGCACAGAAGCTGCTGGTGGGGCACGACACTGATAGCAAGGAGTTGCCGAGCGATTGCGGGCCGCCGCTGCCGTGGTCGATGCTGGCGGGTGTGGTCCAGGTCGTCCCGTTGTATGTCAGGGCGTTCCCGTCACTGTCGACGGCGACGCAGAACGTGGTGGTGGGGCACGACACCGAGAGGATCTGGTTGTCCTGGTTGGGGTTGACGTTCTTGCCAGCAGACCAGGTGTTCCCGTTGTACGTCAAAGCAAAACCCGCATTGTCAATATCGACACAGAACGAGCTGGTGGCACACGAAAGGACCGATGGGTAGGTGTTGTCTGTGTCCACGTTGGGGTCAACTTTTTTGGGCGTGGTCCAGGTGGTGCCGTTGTAGGTGAGGGCGTTGCCGTACTCGTCGATCGCCGCACAGAAGGTGCTGGTGGGGCAGGACACTGTCTGTGGGATGCCCTGAGATGGGTCGATGTTTTGGGGTGTGTGCCAGGTTGGTGCGGGTGTCACGGTGAGGGCGAAGGCTGTCGTTGCAGCAGTTCCGTTGTGGTCTTTGACGGTAGTGGTCACGGTTGCGGTGGCCGGGGTGGTGGGGGTTCCGGTGATGGCCCCGGTCGTGGCGTTGAGTGCCAGGCCGGCGGGTAGGCCGGTCGCGGTCCAGGTGTAGGGGGTCGCGCCTCCGGTGGCGGTGAGGGTTGCTGAGTATTTGATGCCGACGACGGCTGCGGGCAGAGTCTTCGTCGTGACCGCGAGTTTGGTGGTGCCGGTGATGACCCGGGTTCCAGTGGTCGCTGCTGCTGCCGTCTTGGTGGCGGTCACGGTGGCGCGGTAGGACCAGGTTCCGGTCCCTGGAACGGTGGTGGTGAGGGTGGCGGTGCCTTTGCTGCCGCTGGTGCCGGTCGCGATTGTGGACCAGGTCGACGTGGTGGAGGCGTGGCGTTGTAGTTGGACGGTGCGTGCCGTGTAGGTGGTGCCGGTTTTCACGGTGATCGGGTCGGTGATGGTGTATCCGGTGGCCGCGGTCAGCGGGGTGGTGACCCACCCGGTGATCGTGGTGGCTGTGGTGGCGGCTGCGGCGGTGGTGATCGTGCCGGCCAAGCCCCACACCATCAGTGCCAGAACGACGAGGGCGCTGATCAGGCTGTGCTGACGGTGTTGTTGATGCATGTGCCACCCACTCTGCAAAGACGCTCCGTGAAGGCGTCGGCCCCAAAAGCGCCGGAAACCCGTGCGCGGGCTCGGCTGAGCACAACCTAGAGCCTGCAGACGCAAAAGCACACCGTTTCTACGAAACCTGCCAGACCTCGACACGTTCATCGTCGGCGCTTGTTCAACTACCTGCGGTCCACGGTTACTGCGGTGGGTCGATGCGACGCACATCGACTGGGTCGAGCCATGCGCCCTGAATGAGGAGCCGGCGGTGCCACAGCGATAAGAACACGTATTTTCTGGTCCAGCGGGTCGCGTGGGCGGGCACCCACTCCTGCCCGTCCTCCCAGACCAGCCGGGCCTCGACCCGGATCGGTGTCGGTGCATTCCTGATGGTCCGGGCGTTGGGTGGCCAGGACTGATTCAGCAGCTTGTAGCTGCGGTGGTGCACGCTCCCCCACTGATCGCTCTCCGGCTCGGGGTCTTCGGCGATCATCGCAAGATCCCCCACGCCCGATTGGGGTCTGAGCGCACCGGACGCAGCTGCGCCGCAGGGATCCACTGCTGCACGACAATCGGATCGGCCGGGTCGGAGATCTCGTCGACCACGACGACCAGGCCCTCGAACCCGCGGCCGGCCTTCCGCCAGCGGACCAGTAGGCCGTAGCAGGGCGGCTCGAGCGGATGCTTGACCCGTAATTGGGCCCAGACATGTCGCGTCGACCGTGGCGTTCGCCAGGTCCGCTCCTGCCGCGTCTGACCCATCACCCCACAATATCGAACGTATGTTCGTACACGATGCATGGTTGAGATGCGCGACGAGATTGCGATGAGGGTTAGGTCGTGCTCGAGGTCACCTCGCGCAGCGCTTGGCGTAGCAGGGCGATTGCCGCGCGATCGACCTCTTGGGGGAAGGGGCCTGTCCCAGGGCCGGGCACGTAGTGCGGTACATGAAGTACCAGATGAGCCAGGATCAAAGGCCAACCGAGATTCGTCTTGCCGAAACGCTCCACCGCCCATGCCTGCATGAGCGGATGGACTTCATCTCCGCGGGCGAAATCGAATCCTTCGACAAAGGCGACTGCGCTCTCATAGGTCGGTTTGGTGAACATCGATATGCGGGTCAGGACGTGATCGATGACGTAGTCCCAATCAGGGCGCTCGGGAAGCACCACAGCAGCCTAGTTCCGTTGTTGACCCAGAGGTCACGTGTCGACGACGCTCGAAAATGAGGCTATAGCGACGGTCGAAAACGAGGCCACTCAGACAGATTGGATGAGTGATCTCAGTGGAGGATTGGGCTTTGATCCGGCGGCTGGTCGCGGACGGTGTTCCGCAGCGTCAGGTCGCACGGGATCTGGGTGTGGGTCGGTCGACGGTGGCGCGTGCGTTGACGTCCGATCGGCCTCCGAAGTACGAAAGGCCCGCGGGGTCGACGTCGTTCACACCGTTCGAGCCTGCGGTGACGCAACTGCTGGCAAAGACCCCGGACATGCCGGCGACTGTGATCGCCGAGCGAGTTGGGTGGACTGGGTCGATCTCCTGGTTCCGGGATAACGTGCGCCGGTTACGACCCGAGCATGCGCCGGTGGATCCGGCCGACCGGCTGACGTGGCTGGCTGGGGACGTGGCGCAGTGTGATCTGTGGTTCCCACCGGCCGATGTTCCGTTGGAAGACGGGACCACGCCCTTGTTACCGGTGCTGGTGATGACGTGTGCGTATTCACGGTTCGTGCTCGCGAGGATGATCCCCACGAGGCACACGCAGGATCTGCTGCTGGGCATGTGGGACCTGCTGTCACAACTGGGTGCGGTGCCGCGGCGGCTGATCTGGGACAACGAGTCCGGCATCGGTCGCGGGAAACGCCACGCCGAGGGCGTCGCCGCGTTCGCCGGCACGCTGGCGACCACGCTGCAACGACTCAAACCGTATGACCCTGAATCCAAGGGAGTCGTGGAACGCCGGAACGGGTACTTCGAAACCTCGTTCCTGCCCGGACGCGAGTTCAACTCACCGGCGGATTTCAACAACCAACTGTCCGACTGGCTCACGATCGCGAACGCGCGGGTCGTGCGCACGATAAAGGCCAAACCGGCCGACCTGCTCGCCGCGGACAAGGCCGCGATGCTGGCGTTGCCACCAGTGCCACCTACGGTGGGCTGGACCAACAGGGTCCGCCTCGGGCGGGACTACTACGTGCGCATCGACAGCAACGACTATTCGGTCGACCCATCGGTGATCGGCCGGCTGGTCGACGTACACGCCGACCTGTGCAAGGTACGGATCTGTCGCAATGGGCGGCTGGTTGCCGCCCATGACCGGGTATGGGCGCGGGGCATGACGATCACCGACGCCGCTCACGTGGCCACCGCGAAGATACTGCGCCAGCAATACCAACAGCCCCGACCGGCACCTGAACCGCCCGGGCAGGAGTCTCTGGTGCGGGACCTGGCCGAGTACGACCACGCGTTCGGCCTCACCGAAGATCTCACCGCCGTGACGGGCGGGGAGGTCGCCTGATGAGCACCACGAAGAAGCAAGCCACCGCGACCACCGAGGCTCTCAAACAGGTCACGTATCTGGCATCGGCGCTGAAGGCGCCCCGGGTCACCGAGGCCGCCGCCCGGTTGGCTGATCACGCCCGTGACGCGGGGTGGACGCACGAGGAGTACCTCGCCGCGGTCCTGGACCGTGAAGTCGCCGCCCGTAACGCCTCCGGTGCCCAATTGCGGATCCGCGCCGCCGGGTTCGCTGCGAAGAAGACCTTGGAGGAGTTCGACTGGGACGCCCAACCAGCTGTACGGCAGCAAATCGCCGCGTTGGCCTCCGGCGGGTTCTTGACCGAGGCCCGCAACGTGGTGTTGCTCGGACCGCCCGGCACCGGGAAAACCCACCTGGCAACCGGCCTGGGCATCGCCGCCGCACACCGCGGGCACCGGGTGCTGTTCGCGACCGCGACCGACTGGGTCACCCGCCTGACCGACGCCCACCGCGCCGGCAAGCTGCCTCAGGAGCTGGCCAGGCTGCGCCGGTACGGGCTGATCATCGTCGACGAAGTCGGGTACCTACCCTTCGAACAAGACGCCGCGAACCTGTTCTTCCAACTCGTGTCCAGCCGATACGAACACGCCTCACTGATCCTCACCTCGAACCTGCCCTTCAGCGGCTGGGGCACCGTCTTCGGCGATCAAGTCGTAGCCGCCGCGATGATCGACCGCGTCGTGCACCACGCCGACGTCCTGACCCTCAAAGGAGCCAGCTACCGGCTCCGCAACCGCGGCATCGACACCCTTCCCAGCATCAAAAACCAGAACCCGGCAGACTAGAAACACGACAACCCAGTGGCCTCGTTTTCAACCGTCGAAACAGCATCATTTTCGAGCGTTGCCGACAGTCACGGACTCGGCCTGGCGGCCGAGGCAACCCTGGTGGCGTGCCCGGCCCTAGCGGGCCGTTCACGCTGGGCGTCGTTGATGTGCCGGTGCGGGGCGGGTGTGGCGAGCCACGAGGGCCGGCCTCCCCTCACCGCCCGGGGTGCACTTGGCCTGCCGGCCGGTGACCCCGGGACGGGCGAGCGTTTTGGCCGTTGCCCCGTGAGCTCGACCCACACCCTGATCCTGGCCCGCGCACCCCGGCCGTGTGGACCGGCGCACCTAGAACGGGCGCAGCTGCGCTGCGGCGATCACATGGGTGCGCCGACCCTTCGGGCCGTCCCACCCCAGGTCGGCTTGTCGTGTGGTTGGGATACGCACGCGCAGGGCTCCTGAGCCTACTTCGCCGCGCTTCACGGCCCCTCAAATCCGACTCGCTGGCGCTCGACCTGGCAGAGCGATTCCTGACCCACTGTTGCACCGGCCGCGCTCCTACGTCGCTGATATCGGCCGGTGAACACTGCGCCACGAATCGCCCTACCAGGCAACGGATGTGACCGGCCTACGCGCCTCAGTAAACGCAGGAGAACGCCCTCCACGGGCACCCCGGGGCAACCCCGTCCCGGTCAGCACTCAACGCAAGGAGGTGATACGCATGCCCGACCCGGCCGAGGTGAACTCGTGGGTGCAGCTGGCGACCTCGCTCGCCACGCTCGCAGCCGCAGTCCTCACCCTCGGAGCTAGCCGGAACCGTGACCGTCGACGACGCCGCAAGGCGCCGGACATGGAACGACGCCGCCGAGTGACAGCTCGACGACGCCAAAAGCGGTAACCCGCTAGAACCAGATGGCCGCACCGGGGCCTTGATGGGTCCCGGTGTCGGTCACGGCCGATTCTACAAGTCATCACCGACAGCCACCACCAGGAGACGCCCATGATCACCACCGTGATCCTGCTGCTGACCTTGCTGCTGCTCCTGAAAATCCAACGGGACCAGTAGCAGGCAGATCACCGGCACCCCTTCGGTTGGGGCCGGCTCGCACACCCCCGTGGCGGCCCGGCCCCAACCACTCCGCGACCACCGCAGCGCGCTTGGCTTCGACCGTCGTGGGGAGCCTTCCGTGCGTCCCTGATTCACGCGCCGCCGGTGGCACGAGCGCAGGCCAAGCAAGAGGGAGTCCGCGCGAGGACCGCCGACGCGGGCCGCGCAGCCCCGCGCCCACCACCCAAAAAGCAAACCAGTAAACCAGTCCACCATATGAGAAACATCTACACATCAAACCAGTAAACCATTAAAATAAGAGAGTCAACAACACCATAAGCAAAGGACACACGTCATGCACCAGATCGAAACCCACGGACGCCAGGCCGCCGCAGTCTTCGCTCGCAAAGACGCGTGGCACAAGCTCGGCACCACCGTGCAGGGGCGCGCGTTCACCGCGCAGGAAGCAATGGAGCTGGGCCACCTCGGGGGGTGGAACGTGCGCAAGCTTCCGCTGACTGCGACCGAGGTCACCGTCGACGGCGTTACCACTGTGGACGTGCCCAGCTCTTACGCGACCGTGCGAGACAACCCCTTCACCAACGCCGTCGAGGCCCTGGGTGTCGTCGGAGAGCAATACCAGCCCATCCAGAACGAAGAACACGCCGAGTTCCTGAATCACCTGGTCGACGAGTCCGGCGCGATCTTCGACACCGCAGGCAGCCTGCGCGGCGGCCGCCAAACGTTCATCACCTTGCAGATGCCCGAAACGATGCGCGTCGGTGGCGTGGACGACGTGAGCCTGAACATCGCGGCACTCAACAGCCACGACGGTTCCAGCGCCTTCCGGCTGCTGCTGACCCCCGTGCGCGTGGTCTGCGCGAACACCCAGGCAGCTGCCCTGCGCAACCACTGCGCCAGGGTGTCAATCCGGCACACCAGCGGCGCAACCAACGCCGTGCAGCAGGCCCGCACCGCGCTCGGCATGACCTTCGAATACTTCGAGGAGTTCGAGCGCGAAGCCGAGGCCATGATCCAGGCGAGCACCACCGACGCTCAGTTCTACGCCCTGATGGAACAGGTTTTCGGCAAGGCCGAACGGGACGACTCACCGCGCGCCCAGAAGGCCGCAGCGACCCGCACCGCCACGCTCGCCAGCCTGTGGCATGAGGCCAAGACTCAGGACGGGATCCGCGGAACACGCTGGGCCGCCTACCAGGTCGCCGCTGAATATGTCGACCACTTCGCTCCCGTGCGCACACCCAGTGGCATGTACGAAGGCCAGGCTCGCGCCACCCGCTTGCTGACCAGCCCCGAGCCGAACCGGCTCAAGACCCGTGCATGGGAAGCCCTCATGGTCGCCTGACAACCGGTGTGGGGTGACCCCGGAACCTCCGGGGTCACCCCACACCGCGGCACCACCCGCACCGCGGCACCACCCGCACCGCGGCACCACCCGCACCGCGGCACCACCCGCACCGCGGCACCACCCGCACCGCGGCGCCACTGGCGGCAGCGGACGCGGCCTGGCGGCCGCGACCATCACATTGCGGTGTTGCACGTGGCACCCCCCACGGCCCTAGCGGGCCGCGTGGGGGTGCCACGTGCAACACCGAGCCCCGCCCCCACTCGTGCGGACCACCGAGCGGACCGCGTCCGCCGCTGATCTACAGAAGAAGGGTCTCTGCCCCGCGGCAAAGCCACCAACCGAACCGCCGCACATCACCAGCGAAAGATAAAACCAGTAAACCAGTCCACCATATGAGAAAAGTCTACACACTAAACCATTAAACCAGTAAAATATGAATGTCAACAACACCACGCGAAAGGCCCACCATGACTCCCCACATCGACTGGCTCGACGTTCCAGACACCAGCGCCTACGTCGCCGTCCGCGGGACCCGCTACGGGAACGACGAAGTCACCGAGCAGCAAGCGATCGTGCTGGACTCCTTCAGCCGGACGGTCGTCATCGAGGGCACCGCCCAGGACCTGCGGGCCCTGCTCAACCAGGCGATGGACAGCCTCGTAGCCATGTCTCCCACGGCCGGAGCCATGCGTCAACCACTGACCGGCATCCTGGCCAACCTCGACACCCTCGAAATCAGCACCGAACAGCTGCGCGAACCACTGGAATTCATTCGCGATCTACTGCGCACGGATGAACCGGTGAACACACCCAGCCGCCAACCGTAAAACCACCAGAACACGGGTGTGCAGCGACCGTGTGGTCGCTGCACACCCCGGCGGCCGTGCCCGCCGGCCGACAGGCCGCCCCTGCAGCTGGCCACATCAGATCCATCACGGCTGCTGGCGCCATCCCGGCAGGCAAGAGTACAAACGTGGGCAAGCCCCGTCGACCACAAGGACGACGGGGCTTGCTGTCAACAACACCGCACGGAAAGACACCACATCTCACCCGCACAGACCGGTCATCATGCCAGCACCAGCGACACACCACACCCGCGAACACTAAAAAAGTAAACCATTAGAATAGTGTGTCGAAACCTCGCGCAGGTGTCCGTCGCGACCACATCGCCACTGTCACCCTCGTCGTACGAGCCCTTCATCCAGGAGATGCCCGATGAGCCCCATCGACCCGACCGGAAAAGCCACCGATACCGCCCCGATCGGTATTTACTGGCACCCGCAAACCCTCAACGACGCTCGAGCGGCCTACGCCCTCGACATCGAGCAGAACGAAACAGGCCCAGAAACCTTCGCCCTCTGGATCGCCGACGCCATCGACAGGTACGCGCAGCTGACGCCCCAGCAACGCGCCGACATCGTCGACACCCTGCCCAACCCCGCCAGGGCCGGCGAAGGCCTGAACCGACCCTTCATCGTGCCCCTCGAGACGATCCACGCCGCCGAAGACGCCTGCAAGATGGACCAAGGAGCGCTCGGCAAGAACCGCGGGATCAGCACCTTGGCCTATGAAGCCGCACGAGCCAAAACAGAACAAGCACGAGCAGCCAACGGCGGCACGCTCGCCCCTGCCGGCCCCGGCCGGCTCCCCACCCGTGCACGAGCCCGGCAACGACGACGTCGCTAACCGACCCCAACGAGCCACCATCCACCCGCGCCGATCCGCGAAGAGATCACGGGAATCAGCAGCTGAAGTCGGGTCCGTCACCAGCTCACCGATCTCTGCTCCCCGAATTTATTGCTTACGGATCCGGTGTTTCCTGGTTGAGCATTTCGACTGTTTGCCGCAGCGACGACACTGCCGCTGCGCCGGCACGGTCGTCGAGTCGTGGTGACTGAGGATCGGCCGCGAGGTCTGGCAGGTCGAGGCGTTCGCGGATATACGCAGCGAACCCGGGGATCGCGAATTGAACCTTTCCGTGACCAGATTCGGTGATGATCCCGGCCCCGAGCATCCGATCCCGTGGCGGGCCCAGCGATGAACTGGGCACCCCAAGGGTTGCGGCGATCGCTGACCGGGCCACGGGACCGTCGCCATGGCTGGCCATCGCACTGACAAACGACAGGTCGCCGTCGCGGTCGATCCGAGACAACCGCGCTTCGTACAACTCCCGGACATCGTCATGAACAGCCTGCATCGCCTCACGCACGTGGGACGCGGTGATCACGGCGCCTGGATCAGGCAGGCCAGCGCAGCGCCACGCGTGCTCCCCGATGAGTTGCAGCAGATGCGGATACCCACCCGCCATGGCCACAGCATCTTCCAGGGCGTCCGCAGCCCACGACACCCCCAGTTTGGTGGCCGGTGCGGCCAACGCGACAGCAGCAGCATCGGGGTCCAAGTCCGTCAGACGCCGGTAGGCGAAACGCTCGGCGTTACTGACCGCGGAATTGATCCGACGGACGCTACTGGGCAGTCCCGTGGCGAACAACGCCACCGGCAGATCAACCTGCTCGGCCTGGAAGTTCTGCCACGCGTACGAAATGGTCTCCAAACTCGCACTATCAGCGACCTGAATCTCATCAATGAACACCACCACCCCGGTGTGCCCCTGCGCGACCGCCGCCCGCGTGACCGCGATCAGAACATCTTCAAACTCGCGCGTCGCATCCCGCCCCAGCCCCACAGGATCGGAAGCCTCTGCCGGCCTCAACGTCACCTGCGCCGAAGCAACACCCGGCACTCCCCCACTGACCTTCACCTCAAGACGATCCACCGCCGCACGCAACCGCGACCGCGCGACCGGCGACCAGTCCCCCGCGATCCGGTCCGCAGCAGACGCGATCGCCGGCACAAGAGACGTCGTCTGACCAGCAACCACCCAAATCGTCGCCGCATTACGTGCATGAGCATGACGCTGCACCTGCCGCAACAACGACGTCTTCCCCACCCCACGCGGAGCATGATCAATCCGAATCCGCGGAACCAAACGATGCAACACCGTCAAGTAATCCAACCGCTCATCAAAATCAGCCAACTGCCGATCCCGCCCAGGAACCTCCGGCGCGATCGCACCCGGCGTATACGGACTCGGCTGAACCATCACCACTCCCAACAGGTAGGTACAGATGCCGTAAACTGTACCCAGATGTATCTAGTTAGATTCCCCAGCCGCACAACGGCGACCAGCCAGGAAGAGCACCCCCAACCTCTTCGATCACTAGGCATCGGAGGCACAACCACCCCGGCCAGCGACAGAACGTGCTGATCGCAGCCATCACCTACTTCAGATAGTGCGACAGAGCCGCTACACACAGCTGCGAACGCGACGTGGCATGCGTCTCACGGACGAGTCGGTCGATGGCATCCACATTCTGTTGCTGCATACGCAGCGCCAACGTGCTCAGCGGCGCAGAATCCGCTGTCACCGTCCGAACAAAGAGGCCCCCACGGTCCTCTTCGGGTCTGGAAGCGCGGATCAGCTCACCCAGACGCGGTCCAGCCGCCTCGATCGCATCCAGCAAGAGGTCGACATGCGAAATCTGCTGCCGCTTCGCCTCATCCCTGAACCGCTGCAACATCTGCGTCGGGACCGACATCGAGATCGGCTTTACAGGGCGCGGGGTCGATGAATCGGTTCTAACGACACGAGACTTTGATGGCCTCGGGGCAGGCGAAACGGTCGGTTCCTCAAGAGGTGCTGTGATCGAATCGTTCGGCTCCAGCTCGACTGCCGGCCCTTCGCTGGCACGCGGGCGAATCCGCGGCGGAGGTGGCGGCAGCACAGCAGTCCGTTTCAACCCCGTAACGGGGGGCAGAGGCTGACGATCGTTCACGACGTTTTCCTTCCACTCTCGACGTCATCGATACGCGTCAGGATCTCCTGACACAGCAGCACGTAATCCTCCGCCAAGGCAGGTGCACTCCCCGGGATCCGCTCAGGCCTCCTGCCCTCTTTGAGAGCCTTCCAATACGGCTCAGCAGCATCGACCTTCTCCGCCAACTCATGCGCCAAAAGCCCGCGTTCGCGGGCCTCAACCGCTGACGACTCAA